>SBAY01000073.1 GCA_005239945.1 Nitrospira sp. | reverse complement strand
TTTTTCCCCTCAAACTCCCCTTTTCCAAAACTTTTTAACCACAAGGGTATGGATTTTATTTACCCATTTCTTGGGTAAATAAAATCCATACCCTTGTGGTTAAAAAGTTTTGGAAAAGGGGAGTTTGAGGGGAAAAACCTTTCTCAAAAGGTTTTTCCCCTCAAAAAATTCACTTCTTTAAATCATTGCTAAAAGTTGGGGAATTTCTGGAAATTCTTTTTTCTTCTTGACTTTTTAAAAAATTATGATATAATTAACAATTGTTAATTATTAATAGGAGGTAGGATAAAATGAAGGTTTATGAAGGTAAATTAGAGGCAAAAGGGCTGAAGATAGGGATAATTGCTTCACGATTTAACGAGTTTATTACCACTAAATTAGTTGACGGCTGTTTAAATGCACTCATTAGACATGGGGCAAAAGAAGAAGATATAGAGATGGTTAGAGTTCCCGGGGCATTTGAAATTCCGTATCTGGCAAAAAAAATGGCTTATTCAAAAAAGTATGATGCCATTATTTGCCTTGGAGTAGTCATCCGTGGAGAAACACCACATTTTAATTATATCTGTAATGAGGTCTCTAAAGGCATTGCTACTATTTCATTAGAAACCGGCATTCCGGTTATCTTTGGGGTTATTACCTCGGATACGATTGAGCAGGCTATTGAGCGAGCCGGGACTAAAAGTGGAAATAAGGGTTTTGATGCGGCGTTATCCGCGATTGAAATGGCTAATTTGTATAAAATTGTCTGACAAGTCTAAGCAGTCTAACAAGATATAAAAAATGAAACGAAAAAGAACAAAGGCAAGGGAATTGGCTCTACAACTACTATTTGCGATTGAGACATCACAAAGCGACTCGGATGAGGTAATTTCGATATTCTGGCAAGAGTATAAAAATACATTGCCTGAAATTAAGGAGTTTGCTGAAATCTTAATCAGGGGTGTATCAAAAAGTCTAAGTAAAATTGATGCTATGATTGCTTCTCATTTGGATAACTGGGAATTCTCAAGGATAGCCATAGTTGACCGCAATATCCTTCGCTTAGGAATATTTGAATTGTTGGAGATAAAGGATACCCCTAAAGCAGTCGTTATTAATGAAGCCGTAGAATTGGCTAAAACCTTTAGCACGCAAGATTCACCAAAATTTATTAACGGTATATTAGATAAAATAATGGGTGAGAGGTAAAAAGGGTTTAAGGGGTTGAGGGTTCAAGGGGTAAGGAAGAGAAAGAATTTCTCTTCCTTACCCTCGAACCCTCAACCCCTTAAACCCTTTCTGAAAAGGAGACTATTAACCGTGTGGAAACATAAGGTAGTCTGGATATTCCTCGTGTTATTAACCGGATGTGGAACGGTATCATCCACAGTCAAACAAGAGTGGACATTACAAAATAATTTAGGTGCTGAGTATATAAAATCAGGTCTGATGAATGATGCTAAACTCCACCTTTTAAAGGCATTGGAATTAGCACCTCAAAAGGCATTAATCTATAATAACTTAGGGATTATCTATGAATATTTCAACAAGAAGGAAGAGGCAAAACAGGCATATCAAAAGGCAATTGAATTAGATTCTCAAACACCTGTGTATCAAAAAAACCTTAATTCATTTGAGAAGGAATATTCAGGGACAATTACTACCTTTAAACAAAATCCCAAGAGGTCTGCCTCGTTAAAGACTTCTGCAAAAATCTCTACTTCAAAGATTGTCATTACAAGAACATTGGATCCCAAAATAAAGATTGACAAGATAAATCGGGTAGTTGTTTTTGCCTTCCCAGAAAATCAGCAAGATAAAAATACACTTGAAATAAACAAGATGATGTTGGAATTATTCAAGCTCAATATAAGCGAAGAAAGTTCCTTTTACATCCTGGAAGATTATGAAATAAAGGAATTGTTTGGGGATGAATCTATTACCCTTGAGGAATTGAACAAATCTTCGAAGGTAGTCACCTTAAATAAAATTTTATCTACGGATGGATTATTTATAATCAAGATTAATAAATTCAATGATAACAGACAGAAAGATTTTGAGCTTAAAAATTACTATTCTACCGAGAAGAAAGAATTTATCTATTATCAACAACCTTATATTAAAAGGAATGTTCAACTTAGTGTGTCCATATCCTTTTTCGAAGGGGTAACGGGTAATATTTTATGGAATAAGGCGTATGAGGATACAATATCTACTACCTATCTTGGGGATGACAAAGAGGCTATTCCACTATTTGATAAACAATTATTTAAGGATTTTATAAATAAACCTGTTGAGGATTTTAGAAATGAGACCAGTCCTCAGCAAAAACTTTATGAACGAATGGTGGTTATAGAAAAATGATGTGTTTTTTAAGGGGAGAGAAACACTTTTTGAAAAAAGTGTTTCTCTCCCCTTAAACCCCTCTCTTCCCAAAAACTTTTTAACCACAACTAATCTTTGGGATGTAATACATCCTAAAGATTAGTTGTGGTTAAAAAGTTTTGGAAAAGGGGAGTTTGAGGG
>SBAY01000183.1 GCA_005239945.1 Nitrospira sp. | reverse complement strand
GAGGGGTTTAAGGGGAGAGAAACACTTTTTTCAAAAAGGGTTTCTCTCCCCTTAAAAAACACCTCTCTTTAAACCACTACTAAAAGTTGGAGAATTTCTGAGGCAAACAAAATTACATTGACTTTTTAAATAAAGGTATGCTATACTAAAAACATAATGAAACCACAAAAGCCATCCAAATCTTCAAACCTGTCTGTGCAACGGCGGATAGATAAAATTGATAAATATTGTGTTCGGCTAATCATAGGAATTTTATTCCTAATGATTTTAACTATTGCCCTTAGCTTCGATGCCCGGACAACCAGTTTTGACCTGGTCAAAGTAACCGCTATGCGGGTTTTGACCCTTATTATTATTGGTGTTTGGCTTATAAAACTCACCTTCGCCAAAAAGATTCAATTTATAAGAACCCCTCTTGATTTACCAATACTTGTTTTTTTGATTATAAATATCGCTGCTACCATGACAGGTGTCCATCCTTATATGAGCCTCGTAGGTGAATATAAAAGATACGATGGATTACTCAGCACCTTTAATTATATTCTCATATATTATATCGCCGTGAATTTTTTAAAAGAGCATAAATATCTCAAGAGAACCATTGTAGTTATTACCATTACTGGGGTTTTGTCTGCCTTAGTGGGAATATTACAGTCTTATGGAATTGATTTGACTAAATGGGAATCTGGGGTAATTTCTACCTTTGGTAATCCCAATTTCATAGGTGGTTATTTAGCCATGGTCTTTTTTGCCCCGCTAACATTATTTTTCTTGATTCCTAAAAATGTAGCAAACTCAAAAGAGAGGAGAAAAAAGATTATCTTTATGGGGGTTTGTTTGCTTAGTCTTCTCTTAATCTACAAATGTTTTTCGATTCTTTCACATCGTGGAGGGGCATTGGGATTAGGTGGGGGAATAATTCTGTTTGGGTTTTTACTGCGTCGGCAATTTCTTAAAATTAAACTCAGACTTGCTGTAGTTTTTGTGGTGATAGGAATGGCGACTGCCATATTTTTTCTAACGGGGCAATCTGGTTTGATCCAGAAATTCGCTACAACAGTTAAGATAGAGAAAAAGGAAGGAAAGGCTATTCCTACCTTAGAATTTACCTCTACCGCCGAAACAAGGGTCTATATCTGGCAGACAGGACTTGAGATTATCAAAAGACACCCTTTTTTAGGTGTGGGACCGGATGCCTTACGGTTTGTTTCTACTCAACATGAAAAACTTGAGTTCATTCGAACAGAAGGGGGAAGAAATTGTCTGATTGATAAGGCTCATAATGAAATCATAGACATAGCTACAACTCGTGGTCTTTTAGGATTAGGGGCTTACCTCTGGATGATAGTTTCTCTCTTTATATTTGTGTATCGTCTTTTTCCATTAATCAAGGAAGAGAATAAGATCTTGTTGTCTGGGATATTAGCGGCAATAGTTTCTTATCTCGTGCAAAATCAAGTTGGTTTTGGAATTATTGCCACCTCTTCTTTGTTCTGGTTATTGCTGGGTATGGTCATACCGGCAGGCAGACCTAACCATCAGCAGACAAAGCCTGTTAGCCTTCCTGTTATTCCTCGTCTGGCCATCAGTCTATCTTTAATGATTTTAATTTACTACGGAGTTTTATTTTCCATACGACCATATATTGCTGATGTTTACTATAAAAATGGATTGGCGATGAAAAGTCAGGGTAATATTGACCAAGCTATGGCCAGCTTTGAAAAGGCATTAGAGTATAATCCTGGTGAGGAATTTTATTATGGTGAGGTTTTAGATGCCTATAATATCAAATTTAATCAAACACAGGATATTGTCTGGTTGGATAGACTTATTGTCAAAGGAGAAGAGGCGGTGAAATGTAATCCGCTCCACCCATATTATTATAATCTCTTAAGTTCCTCTTATGGAGAAAAATATGTCAGGACAGGAAACAATGCCTGGGCTGACAAATCAATTGAAGCATCTAAAAAGGCTCTTGTTTATAAACCATTATTTGCCGACCCATATAATAATATCGCGGCTATTTATGTTCGGCAGGGAAGATATGAGGAGGCAATCAAAGAAATGGAACAGGCATCTGCCTTGTTTCCTGATGACCCTAATTATCTACGAATTTTAGGGGAGTTATATCAAGTTACAGGGAAAATAGATAAGTCAATAGAGCTTTTGAAAAAGGCTATTGTCTATAACCCTAAAAATGCGGATTTGTATGGCAAACTTGGTAAAATTTACTTCGACCAAAAAAGGTATAAAGAGGCAGAAATCCAATTTAAAAAGGCGATTTCGTTAGATGTGAATAATATCTTTGCTCGTAATAACTTAGGCACGATTTATATTAATCAACAAAAATTAAAAGAAGCCAGACAAGAATTTGAGGCAGTTTTAAAGATAGAAACAGAAAATAATTATGCTCGAGAAATGTTAACGATACTTGGAGGAATTTAAAAGATTACAGACACGTGCTTCAATCCTTCATTAGTGCCTATTTTTACTTGAGTAGATAGCTCATCATATCTGCTATAAACAGGAGCACAAATTATTATAGGTAATCTGTGATAATAAGTAAAGAATATCACTTTCTGTTAATTGTTTGCCAGAAAAAGGATTATTTTATAGCGTTGCCATAATTAGAATTGCTGAACATTCTTCCCAAGCCAGGCATATCCATTATACCACAATTTTACCTTTTCTAAATCATTTTGCCTATAGCCACATATCGTCACAAATCGTTCATCTAAGGTTATATCCATCAGGTTATTCAGTCCAGAGAATAATGATACCTTGAAAAATTTAGAGACACCGGTCAGTATTACAAATTGATATAGGCATCAGTTGATTTGAGAACAGAATAGAGATTCTTAAGTTTTTCCCGCATCTCTTGGGCAATTTCTGGAGTTTCTATGTTATCCAAAATTGGCTTATCATACTCATCTATGAGTATGACTAACTTCTCTTTATATTTTAATGCCGACTTCGTGATTAATTCATAGCCTAACCACCCAAAAGTAATATCTGCTTGTCTAAAACGGCTAAAACTATAGAGTTTCGAAAAATTCTTTGAATCTATCAATAATATAATCCAAATGGCTATCTTCCAAACCAGGATAAATGCCAATAAAAAAGGTATTTCTCATTATTATATCAGAATTATTTAACTCTCCTATAATTCTACATTCCATATTTTCATAGGCAGGATGATTAAGGATATTACCTGCAAATAAATATCTTGTTTCAATTCCACCTTTTTCTAAAAATGAAACCAGTCTTTTACGATCGAATTTAGCATTTTTTCTAACTGTAATTGGAAAGGCAAACCAACTGGGTTCGGATTTCTCTGACCATACAGGAAGCAATAATTCATCTTCATACCTTTTTAACCTTTCAAACAATCGAGTAAAATTATAATTCCTCTTTTTAATAAACTCAGGAAGTTTTTTTAGTTGAATCAGTCCTATTGCTGGTTGAATATCAATAGGTTTAAGGTTATATCCAATATTACTGTACACATATCGATGGTCATAACCCTCAGGAAATCTTGTTAATTTAAAGTTGAATCTATTGTTACAGGTACCAAACGGATTCTGTTCATTATATTTACAATAACAATCCCTTCCCCAATCCCGAATAGAACGAGCAATTTTGGCTAATTTTTTGTCATTTGTAATTATTGCCCCACCTTCACCCATAGTTATGTGATGAGCAGGATAGAAACTAAATGTCCCCATATTCCCAAATGTCCCTACATATCTTCCATTATATTTTGCTCCAAGGGCATCACAGGAATCTTCAATGACAAATAAATCATACCGTGAAGCTATCTCCATTAACTCATCCATGTTACAGGGATTTCCTAAAGTATGTGGAAAAATTATAGCCTTAGTCTTAGAAGTTATAGCCTCTTTTAAAAGTTCTAGATTAATATTGTAAGTGCCTAATTCACAATCAACCAACACAGGAATTAGTCCATATTGAATAATAGGGGCTATGGTAGTGGGGAAGGTAACAGCAGGGGTAATTACTTCATCTCCTCGATTCAGTTTGCCATGACATTGATTGGATAAAAGTGTAGCTATAGCTACCAAATTAGCCGAAGAACCAGAATTAACTATTATTACTTCTTTAACTCCCAAGAATTCACTAAATGCCTTTTCGAATTTCTCTCCAAATTCTCCCATAGTTAACCAAAAGTCTAAAACAGCATCTACAGCAGTAACTATTTCTTCTTCATTATATACCCTTCCTGCATAGTGAATTTTGGTTTGTCCAGGAATAAATTTCCCTTTTTGATGATATTTATAGTAGTAATTCTTTACTAATTTAAATATTTCTTCCTTGCTCTGATTTTTTTCTATTTTAAGGGCTTCAAACTTTCCATTTAGGATTTCCACTTTCCCACTCCTTAATCAACAACTCTCTATCTCGATAGGTATCCATACATTGCCAATAACCAGTATGTTTATACACCATTAATTGTCCATCCTTCGCTAAATTTTCTAATGGCGCCCTTTCTAAGATGCAACTATCATCATCATCAAGATAATCAAATACTTTTTGGTTAAAAATGAAAAATCCCCCATTTACCCAACCCTCTACTAATTGTGGCTTTTCACTAAAGCAAGCAACTCTATCTCCTTCTATAATTAATTCCCCAAATCTTGATAGAGGACTAACACCTGTTACTGTACCTATCTTACCATGTTTGTTATGAAAATTAAGAAGTTCCTGAATATTAATGTTTCCTATTCCATCACCATAGGTAAGAAAGAATGTATCTGTATCAATATACTCCTGGATTCTTTTAACCCTTGCTCCAGTCATTGCCTTTTCTCCAGTATCAATCAATGTAATCTTCCATTTAAGCTCGGTTGAAGTATTATGAACTTGAATTTTTTTCTCTTGACCAATTTCGATAGTAAAATTATTATTCATTATATCATAATGGAAGAAATATTCCTTAATCATTTCACCTTTATATCCAAGACAAAGTACAAATTCATTAAATCCATAGTGGCTGTAAATTTTCATAATATGCCATAAAATAGGTTTTCCACCAATATCTACCATAGGTTTAGGTCGATATTCCGTCTCCTCTCTTAGTCTTGTGCCCATACCACCACATAAAATTACTGTCTTCATATTTTACACCTCCTGCTCTTTGCTAAAATCCTTTAAAAACCCTCACTTTTTATTAATCTTTCAAAAATCAACGCTATTACTCTGTCTTACTCCTTCCTTTTTTAATAACTTTTAAAATTTTACTTGACTTTTTTACCTTTATAAATTATAATCCAAAATAGCTTGCCTAAATCAAAAGGCTTTTATCCACTTTTTTCATTCATGTTGCGAAAGAACCTTAATATATTTTTGTTTTTCAAATTTAATCCTTTCAAAAAACTCTTTATACCACTCAATTGTTTCTTTCAAACCCTGTTCCAATGTGTAATGAGGTTTCCATTTCAAAACCTCTCGTGCCTTTTGGGCAGAGAGATATTGATGTTTAATTTCTCCTTTAGCTTCATTTAGGATAATTGGTTTAAGGTCTTTTCTATCCATCAATTCAAGAATAATATTTGTCAATTCTAACACTGTTACTTGAATTTCGTTGCTAAAGTTAAATGCCTGTCCATATATATTAAGTTCCTCCATCTTCTCAGCTACGCAAATATAAGCCTCTACCCCATCCTTAATATAAAAATAATCTCGAATAAATGTCCCATCACTTCTAATAATAGGCGGTTCATTTCGGAGTACTGAAAGAATAGTTCCAGGTATAATCCGATTAAAATTCAAGTCTCCTCCACCATAAAAATTACCACATCTGTTAATGCACACAGGAAGCTGATAAGTTTTAAAATATGCCTGGGCTATTAAATCAGCACAACTTTTAGAAACATCATAGGGATGAGAACCTTGTAATGAAGTCTCTTCATTATAAGGCAATTTTTCATGGTCTCCATATGCCTTGTCGGAAGAAGCAACTACAATTCTTTTAACCAATGGATTTCTTCTACATGCCTCCATAATATTCCATGTTCCCTTAATATTTGATTCAAAGGTAGAAATAGGATTTCTATTGGCAATTCCAACTATTGTCTGAGCCGCTAAATGAAATACACAATCTATTTCATATTCATTTAAAATTCTCTCAAGAAGAAAATAATCTTCTACTTCACCTCTAACAATATTTATTTTGTTGGCAAAATCTGAAGAATAAAGGTATGAATGTGGCACTAAATCCCTAATTAATCCGACCACATTACTCCCTTTTTCAATTAAAGCCTTTGTCAACCACGAACCTAATAATCCAGTACATCCTGTAATAAAAACATTTCTGCCATCCCAAAAGTTTTTCATAATTCCTCTTTTATCAATCAAAATTCCTTCTTAATATTTTTCTCCTGAGCATATTAAGTTTTTGAGTATATAAAAATGATAATAGCACACTTCTCCAAAAATATCTATTAAATCTAAATTCTTTGAATTTGAATAGAATAAAAATTGTTTGAAGATATTTCAAAAAAGAAACTTTTTTAGCACAAATAAAGTTGGACAAAAGTTCTTTTGCCCGTTGGTTAATCAAAATCTTCCTGACTTTTTCAAATTTTACTCCTTGACAAACCTTTTCAATAATCTCTAATATCGCTCTGGCACTATAATCATCTGAATATGACCAGAAAACTTGATTATTAACCCGATGAATAATTAGAACCTCTGGTAAATAACAAGATGTTGCTTTGAGCAAAATATCTCCGACCATAGACAGTTGGGGATACATAGTATAAGTATAATTTCGGAAATCATCCACATCTACATATTCTCTTTTAACAATAATACCACTTAATATATGAGCTAAAGGAAATAAATTGACTAATCCATCCTCTCCTTTCTCAAAAGACTTAAACTCTTTATATTTTATATTAGTATTAATATACTTCTTTTTGTTTTCATCAAAATCTTTATATCCTCCCATAATAACCCCATAATCGGATTTATCAATAACCTGTACTATATTAGATATTGCTTGTAGTTCCACTTGATCATCATCAGTAAGGAAAAATATATATTTACCCCTTGCCCTTTCCAATAAACTTAATATATTTCTCTCGGGACCAATATTTTCTTTATTACGGAAATATTTAAGTCTATGCTCGAAACTGTAATTTTTGATGATTAACTCAGTATCATCATTAGAGCAATTATCACTAACGATTATTTCGATATCATCCTTTTCATAGGAATTAATAACTGATTTCAGACATTCTTCTAATAATTTTGCTCGGTTATAAGTAGGTATCAATATAGATAATTTTAATTCGCTCATTTTAATTTACCTTTTTGTGATTTTATTGTCTAAAGTAAATTTTTTATCTCTGATAATATTCTATCCCTCATCTTATTCACAGACAATCCGTAAATATCCCTTAAATATTCTTGAGTGCCTACTTCTTTAATAAAGGTATCTGGTAATGAGATTTTAAAGAAAGGTAAATAAATCTTATTTTCATACAATAATTCAGCTATAGAAGTGCCTAAACCTCCTATTTCTGAATGTTCTTCAATAGTAAATACGAATTTACCTAATTCATCATTGAGCACACTTTTATCCAATGGTTTAATGGTATGAACTTGATACAAATTAAGGTTAATTCCTTCTTGTTGCAATTGCGCCACGAGTCGTTTAGCTGAAGCCAGCATATTACCTGTAGTAAAGATAGTACCATCTTTTCCATTATTCAATTTAATATTTTTACCAATAGTAAATTTTTGCTCAGGTGTATAAATTTTAGGTTCGCCTGCCTTACCTATTCTGATATAAGAGGGTCCATCTCTTTCTATAACTTCATGAATTAATGCCTTAGTTTCAATTGGATCCCCAGGACATAAAACAATCATATTAGATAAACTTCTCATCAAGGCAATATCTTCTATTGCCTGATGTGTAGAACCTTCCTTCCCATAAGTAATTCCACCTCCAAGACCAATTATATTTACATTAAGGTTTTGATAACATACATCCACCCTAATCTGTTCAAAACAACGCATAATACCAAAAGGGACGAAGGTATATAAAAATATTTTTTTACCTCCTAAACACAAACCAGCAGCTACGCCAACCATATTAGCTTCTGCAATGCCTATATTAATAAAATTCTGTGGAAATTGTTTTTTAAAATTCTCAAAAACAGAATAGCCCATATCCGCAGTTATCAAAATAACATCTTTATCTTTCTTGACAATATTAGTTAGTTCCTCTACAAATGCTGTTCTCATAATTATATCAAAGCATCCCTTGCCTTTATAAATTCATCTTGCGTAGGAGAATGATAATGCCACTCCAATTGATTTTCAAAAAAATCTATACCCCTACCATGAATTGTATCGGCTATAATTATTGTTGGTCCTTCATTATTTTGAATAGTTTTAAATGTTTTCACTAAAGTAATAATGTCATGTCCATTCACTCTTAATACATTCCAACCAAAAGACTCCCATTTGGTATGTAACGGGTCTAATTTAATAATCTCTTCGGTATAACCATATCCTTGCAATCTATTTCTATCTAAAATAACGATAAGGTTATTTAACTGATAGTGATTAGCAAATAAAGCGGCCTCCCATACAGCTCCTTCATTACATTCCCCATCACCAATCAAGACATAAACTTTTTTATCTATATTATTCAATTTATTAGTATAGGCCAGTCCACAGCCAATTGATAATCCATGTCCCAAAGAACCAGTAGAAGTTTCAATTCCCGGAATAGCTCCTAATGAAGGATGTGCCGCTAAAGGAGAACCATTTTGACAATAAGTATCCAGAATAGTTTCTGTAATAAAACCTTTTTGCCATAATATTGTATATAACGAGGCGCAGGCATGTCCTTTACTTAAGATAAACCGATCTCTATTAGCCAGATTCCAATTTTCTAATGTTATATCTAAAATTTCATAATATAATGCAATTAAAATCTCCACTATCGAAAAAGAACATCCCAGATGGGAACTCTTTGCTCTGGTAACAATATCAAGTATCTTAAGTCTAATTTTCTTTGCTAAGTTTTCTAAATATTTTATATCATTAACCATTTAATATCCTGGGCTTATCCTTGAGAGAAATAATCCTTCCTCCTTTTGATATGTAATTTTGGTCAGTGTTCTTTGATAGCCTCATAATTTTTATATTTTCAAGATGTGGGGTTCTTTTTCTAAACATAAAATATCGCCTTTATATTTATATTCAGATATAAGTAAATCAATTATCTCATCTTGATAGGATATAGTAAATATGATTATCAAATCATTTTCATTAGTTGTTTTAATCGACGGTTTGCATATTGCAATACTGGAATTAACAAGATTTTTTCCTACTTTATATGGATCAGAATCAAAAACATATTTTAGTTTGAGATTAGTACCTATGACCGTCATAATTGATTGAGCCTTCACACCTGCACCCCACGCCGAAATATTTTTATATGGGATACTTGAAGAGCAGCGTTTTTTACTAACTCGAATAATTCTGTTCTGGAGTTGCAGATTCTACAATTCATTTTTTAACCATATCTGTTTTATAATATTCAATCATTTTTTTCAGGCCAATCTCGATATTTACTCGTGGTTGCCAATTGAGAGATTTTGAAATTTTACTAATATCTGCTTCCATGTGCATCACCTGATCCGTTCTATAAGGGATATATCCAAAATTTATCTTTGATGTGGAATTGGTTAGTTCTTTTATTTTGTTTATTATGTATTTGATTTGAATAGGTTTTCCTGAACCGATATTTGTAATACCAATTCCTTTTGAGTCTGCAAGTTTAAAAAGAGCGTCTGTAAGATCATCAATGTATAAATAATCCCATTTCTGTTCACCCAGTGTGGTATCCACAGGTATATTCTGAAGCATATTTTTTATTAGTGATGGTATCAACCATTCGTATGTTTCATTAGGTCCATAAACCGAAAATAACCTCAACCACGTATGTTCAATATTAAAACACGAACACAATTCTCCAGTGATATTGGAACACAGAAGCTTAGATTTGCCATATAAAGTTGTGGGGTTGCAATTGTCACTTTCGGATACCTTTCTATTAATATTACCGTATTCAGCTTGTGAGCCTATACTTATCCAATGTTTGGCATTTATAAAATTGGCAAATTCTACTGACGAAATCATCAAGGGTATATTAACAATAAACTGTTCGACATTGTTTCTATTTACCCCAGCGACTCCCCACCAGGAAAATTCATAAAATATTGAGCCTGATAGGTCTATCATTTGTCTCTTAAGAAGTTCATTAATTGATTTATTATATCGGATTATTTGTAAATTTTCTGCAGCGTTATGGTCTATTTTCGATGTTTCTCTCGCAATCAAAACTACACTCATTTTTTTGTCTATCAATAAATTTACAAAATGCTTCCCTACGAAACTTGATGCACCATGGATAACAAATTTTTGCAATGCTAATCACCTGTTATATCTAATATTGAAATAAACTGATTTTTTTGATAACCATATTTTGCGGTTATTTCTTCTATGATTTCATTGGAAAGAACGACGGAGGAAAAGACACATTCTATATTAAATATGGGATGTCTCCTTTCCCCTTTCCCTTCTTCCTCTCATACCTTAGTTGCCAATATAGCCAGGTGTCTGACCATTTGTTTTGGAAATTTCCTGGTTAAAGCAATCGCCAATTCATAGATTCCAGTTTGACTAAGTATCGGGATTCTTTTGATTATACTACCTAATTTAAATAGATTGGTAGTTACAGGTTCAATCTTTAAAATCTTAAATTTCCTCGAAATTAAATCAATAAATTCATCATATTTAAGATACCCCGGTAAAATAGGTGCTGAAAAAATGATGTCCCCATTTCTTTTTAAAAGGTTATATAAATTATCAATTATTTTCCCTCGTTCAGTAGAAGGAGGATAATATATAACCTCTATTGCACATATCAAATCAAAACTTTCGGGTTCAAATTTTAAATCTCTTATATCTTGGAGTGAAAAATTAACCCTATTTCCATAACGATTTTTTGCTCGTTCAATAGCCATTTCTGCTATATCTACGGCGTATATTTTATCCCCTATATCAATTAATTTAGATGTAAAAGCCCCTTCCCCACACCCTAATTCTAAAATGCAAGAGTAGTGTTTTTTTGGAATCAACTCGAATGTGTTTTTTAGCCTGACTCGTTCCGCATAAATAGTTTTAGTTCTCCAAGGGTCTTCTTGTGAATATAGAACATTGAATTTCTCTTTATCATTTAAATTTATTTTCATTCGTAATCTCTTCAACTCATCCCATGAATTTTTCGAATCGTTATCGGGGAGGAGACATCCCATGTTTTTATTTGAAAATATGGGATGTCTTCCTTCCTCTAACAAATACTTTCTTTGATTTTACTTACTATCCTTTCAATATCTTTGGGAGTTAAATTTACACTTGATGGTAGACTAATACCTTGTTTTGATATACTCTCAGCAACAGGAAAGCGCTCACTACTTTTATAAGGAGGCATTATGTGTATTGGATAGAAAAAAGGTCTGCTATCAATCCCTGATTCCTTTAATCTTATAATTAATTCATCCCTTGATATTTTAGCTGTTTTTTCATCTATTAACACTGAATACATCCAACATACACTTTCTGATTTTTTATTATGAGATTGAAAGATAATACCATCTATTTCACTTAATAAAGAGTTATAGAGATTATTAATTTCTTTTTTCTTTTGTAGTATTTCATCAATTCTCTCTAATTGGGCGACGCCAACTGCTGCTTGAAGATTTGTCATCCGATAATTATAGCCAATCATTGGATGGAAATATTTCTTATCCTTTGCCATTCCATGGTCTCTTAGTACTTTTACCTTCTCTGCTATCTTTTCATCATTAGTAATTAACATTCCCCCTTCACCAGTAGTGATAATTTTATTTCCATAGAAGCTAAAGCAACCTATATTTCCTATTGTTCCTACCATTTTCCCATTATATTTTGCTCCATGCGATTCACATGCATCTTCTATCACATACAGGTTATATTTTTTTGCTATCTTTAAAATAGAATCCATATCAACCGGCTCACCATAAAGATGAACAGGAAGTATTGCTTTAGTTTTTTCAATAATTTTTTCTTCAATCTTTTCAGTATCGATATTCCATGTATCTTTTCTACAATCTACAAATATTGGTTTAGCACCTGTATAGGTAACCACATTAGCAGTAGCAATAAAAGTAAATATAGGAACGATTACTTCATCTTCATTGCCTATTCCCAGACAGATTAATGCAAGATGTAAAGCGGTCGTCCCATTTGAACACGCAATTCCATAAGTTGCCTGACAAAATTTACTAAATTCCTCTTCAAACCGGATGACATAACTACCTGTAGAAGATATCCATCCTGTCTTTATACACTCAGTAACATATTTTAATTCATTGCCATTTAAACAAGGCTCTGCTATTGGAATAAATTTATTCATTTTTCATTCTCAATTAATTGTTTGTATTTATCAATTGCCTTTTTTGCAATTATTCTCCAATCATAATCTCTAATTATTTCTTTAGATTTTATACCCATTTGTTTTCTTTGTTGACTATTATTGAAAAGTTTCAATACCCCATCTGCAATTCCAGTTCCACTGGCTACTGGAACTAAATATCCATTTATTTTATCTTTAACTACCTGTGGATTTTCCGAAGTATTAGTAGCTACAATAGGAAGTCCACATACCATAGCCTCTAATATTACTATTGGTAACCCTTCATACAATGTTGGGCATACAAATACATCTGATAAGTTGTAATAATTGTATAATTTTTTATCTTCTACATTCTTGAAATGTAGAATTATATCTTTTAACCCATAATTTTCTATCTGTTTGAGGATTTTAAATTCCTCAGAGCCAGTACCAATAATTATCAATTTTACATCTTTGATAGTTTTTTTCAGGATGTTTAATGCATCGATTAAATAATTTACTCCCTTATTTGGGGCAAGTCTATTTACATTAATTAATACAAAATCAGTAGGTTTTAATCCTATATCTGCTCGGGTGATATTATGGTTAGCTGTATGTTTCTCAATTGTTTGAATATCAACTCCATCCGGTAAATTAAAAATTTTTTCTTTTGCTATATTAAAAATCTTAATTATATCCTGGGTTTGATTTTCACCTTCAGACGCGATAACATCTGATGTTTTGAAAATACACTTAGCCGGAAAATACCATAACAGATAATTATATATCTTTTGTAGCCCTTTAGCCTTAAATGGCTCAAGACCAAATGGTTGATTGACAACAGGTGGTCTTTTTTTAACGAAGATGTTATAAAACAATGGACTGCCACCAATACTATGTAATATATCAAAATCTATATTTTTTAGATACCTTGCTATATTGAAAGCAAACAAATGATAGGTGATAGGAAACATTAAAAACTTAAAAATACCTTTACTCATAATTTGTGGGGGCAAAAAAATATAATCAATCCCCTCATAAGTTTCTTTTAAATTCTTTGCCTCAACCTTACTGGTGATAATTTCTATATCAATCCCTTTTTCCTTCAAATGCTTCGCTAAAAAAAATATATATCTTTCCATTCCTCCATACCCATGGAAAGGATATACACTTCTTGTGGTAAATATAACCTTCAAATTATTTTCTCCTCTCTAACTTTTCTTACATAAAAAGAAGGTATTTGATCCAAATTTGAATAAACAGGCTATTTTATTAATAACATATTTAACCATATTTACTGTAGTTAATCTCTCCCTTTCTGTAACTATTTGATAATAAGTATGTTCTATATAAAAGAATTCCCCAATGATTTTTCTCCATTCTTTACTCGTGTGAAATGCCTTATGGGTTTCATCAAGAGAGAGAGGCATTCTTTTAGTCATTCTAAAATATATTCTAACTAATAAATCATTATTAGGAATAGAGATGACAATATCTCCGCCTTCTTTTAATACCCTCCTACATTCATAAAGTGCCTCATTGGTTTCTGCTACATGTTCAATTACATCAAAGGCAATAATACAATCTAAACAACTGTTTTTGAATGGAAGTTTTCTTATATCGGCTAAGACAAAATTCTTTAATGTGTTTTGACGCTTGATATCTACACTAATTACCTTAAAATTTTCTTTATCCCCTACAACGGAATAATCACCTTCTCGAGCACCAATATCGAGCAATTTTGATTTTTGTTCATTAATCCTTTTCCTTAAAGCTAATTTTCTTACAAGTCTAATTTTAATTTTATCCATTTTGCTTTTTACTTTACTGCAGATAATTGGTAATATCGAGGATCTTTCGGATTTGAGATTATTTTATTTCTAATAATTCCTAACATCTCTTCTATCCCTTTTTCTACCGACCACGAAGGTTTAAATCCTAATACCTTTTTTACCTTATCATAACTCACCCTTATACTTCGCATATCTCCATCAATAGAGTAGTCTTTGACAATCAATTTAGCCTCCGGGATAAATCGTTTAATTATCATAGCAATTTCTTCCTTGGTATAATTTAATTCATTACCCCCTACATTAAATATTTGTCGAGATACTAAAGACTCCTCTGCCTCTAAAACCATGATTATTGTCTTGACAATATCCTGAACATGGACATAGGAACGATAATAATTCTTTTGATATACCTCAAGTTTTTTATTTAATTCCATTTCTAAGGTAAATTGGTTAATGATAAGATCAAATCGCATTCTCGGGGAGAAACCAAAGGCAGTAGCAAAGCGTAAGACCGTAGGTTTTGTATTTGTATTATCACCCTCTAAGACAATTTTTTCCCCCTTTATTTTTGTCTCTGCATATAGGGAAACAGGATTTAGTAGGCTTTCTTCTGTGACGATGTCATCGGCTACACCATAATTACTATAAGTCGAGGCAAAAACAAATCTTTTTACCTTATTTTTTGCAGCTAACTCGACTAAATTTTTCGTTGCCTCTACATTTACTTCTAAGGCAACATCAGGGATAACACTACAAATCGGGAAGCCAACAATGGCGGCTAAATGTACTATTCCATCTATATCCTGAACAACTTTCTCAAGTAAATCTTTCTCTCGTATATCTCCTTTAATAAACTCATAATTTTTGTCTAACAAAAATGGTAATATAGCCTCTCCACCATAAAGTAAATTGTCGATAACTCGTACTTTATAATTTTGCCTCAGCATAGAAGATGTTAAAATTGTACCAATATATCCCGCTCCACCAGTTATTAATATCTTCTTACTCATAATGAAAAAGAATTATATCAAAAATTTAATACTTTGTCAACTAAATTTAATAATTTTTTGTAATGCCTCAGTTACGGGTTGGGAAGAATCTATCATAATGCCACCCCTTCGGGGTAAGGAAAGAAGAGAAGAAGGAAATAAATTGGAGAGTATAAACGAAAAGTAGCCCATTTTGGATAATGCAAGGCCATTTTAATTCAAGATGCTATTAATTCAATAAGTTAGCCAGAATTGAACTATATTGGGTCAAAATATTTGCTGGTATATTAATCATTTGGTATTATCCTGTTTTTCTGGTTATCATGCAAAAAGTAATGATAACCAATTAGGATCATACAGAATTCATTGGTTTTTGCCAATTTTTCTTGACCTTTTGACTGAATTGTGCTAAAATATAGAAAACTATATAATAACTTGTTAGCTTTACAATCAATACTGATTACAAAAGAAACGGTAGAATCTAGATTTGGTTTCAGTATCTTTAAGTAATTTTTTGTTTGACAATCCAATTCAACTATGGTATAATAAGCTCAAAGGGGATGCACCTATGAAACCAAAACTGTATATGGAAACTACTGTTCCAAGTTATCTCACGGCACGACCAAGTAGAGACTTAATAGTTGCTGGACATCAACAACTTACCTGGGAATGGTGGCAGAAACGGAAGGCGAGTTTTAACATCTATATTTCACAGTTTGTGCTTGACGAAGCTAATGCGGGTGATCCAAAAGCAGCTAAAGAGCGACTGAATATACTTGCTGATTTTGAACTACTCGATATTGACGAAGCTGTGAGAGATTTAGCATCTGCTATTTTGAAATCAGGGGTCATTCCTCTAAAAGCAGCTACAGATGCAGCGCATATTGCTGTTGCTACGGTACATGGTATGCAGTTTCTAATGACTTGGAATTGCACTCATATCGCTAATGCGGAAATCACAGAAGCAGTAAAGAAAGTTTGTGCAGAACATGGATTTGTCTGTCCTGTTATTTGCACACCCGAAGAACTAATGGGAGGGTAAAGTGATGTGGAAAGATCCTATAGTCAAACAGGTGCGTAAGGTTCGTGAGGAACACGCAGCGAAATTCAATTTCGACATCAATGCCATTATTGAAGATGCTCGAAAGAGACAGGTTGCAAGTAAATATAAAGTAGCGTCCTTTGCGGTTACTCCAAAGGTAATAGAAAGGAGAATAGGGGTCAGGAAAGGAGAATAGGGGTCAGACCTTGAGTGCGCCAAGAAAAGCTTTTCAGGTTAAGCTGGTGAAAGTCCAGCCTACTCAAAGATTAGCCATCAGGGTAGTGCCGAGTCT
>SBAY01000289.1 GCA_005239945.1 Nitrospira sp. | reverse complement strand
GAGAGGGGTTTAAGGGGAGAGAAACACTTTTTTCAAAAAGGGTTTCTCTCCCCTTAAAAAACATCTCTCTTTAAACCACTACTAAAAGTTGAGGAATTTCTGTATTGCCAAAAAAATAATTGCATTTTATTTATTAATATGCTATAATATTTAGCAAGTGAGAAAAAGGTGATGAAAAAGATATTAGTTATTCACGGGCCTAATCTGAATTTATTAGGGAAACGCGAGCCTGAGGTTTATGGCAAGGTAACCTTGCCTGAGATTAATCAAGGATTAGAAAAATTAGCCAAACAAAGACAGATTGAGTTGGAAATCATTCAGACTAATCATGAAGGTGAGATTGTAGATGAGATTGGGAAGACAGAGGCTAAGGCAATTATAATCAACCCGGGTGCCTTTACCCATACGAGTATTGCCATTGCTGATGCCATTGCGGCCAGGAATATTCCCACGATTGAGGTGCATATATCCAATATCTACAAACGAGAGGAATTCAGGCACAAATCCTTGATTGCCCCTGTATGTCTTGGGCAGATAAGCGGTTTTGGAGCAAAAAGCTATAGTTTGGCACTTCGGTTCGCTATGGAATTAGTAGAAGAAACAAAAGCAGGAGGTCAATTGTAAAAATGGCAAGTGTTACCGTTCAAGTTAATAAGGATGGGTCAATTTTAATCCCTAAAAATTTTATAAAAAGGTATGGATGGACACCTATAGAAAAAGTAACGGTTTCTGAGGAAAGGAGAGGATTAAGAATAAGAAAAGATGATATATATGATAAATTTATTGAACTCCTTGGAAAAGGATTAAATGGTATTGATTGGAAAGAGGTTGAAAAAGGAAGAGAAGATAGATGTTTTTAGGAGCAGATACAGGTTTCTTGATTGCACTTGCAAACAAAAAATATGGAGTGATAGAAGTATGGGAGTCTGTTAAAAGAAAAGAAAATGAATTAATAATTTCAACTATTACTTTAAATGAATTATTAGTCCATTTTTATAAAAGAGGGCAATCTCAAGAAGCTAAAAATTTAATTGAAATAGCAAAGCAAATAGAAAATATTCATTTTGTACCTGTAACCGTTGAGATTGCTGAAGTTTCTGCGGGATATCGACATGGATTAGGAATTCCAACAGTTGACTCGTTACTTTTGGCTACCTTTATTATCAATAAATGTAAGAAGATATATACAACAGATTCACATTTCAAAATAGTTCGAGAACAAAAGATCATTGAAATTGTAATGCTTTGAAACAAGAAAAGGAAATCTGTTTCATAAGAAGTTATTTGACTATGGACAGAATTAATAAATTACAAAAGATATTATCCAGGAAAAAATTAGACGGTTTATTGGTCTCCAATATAACCAATGTCCAATATCTAAGTGGATTTACCGGCTCTTCGGCTGATATATTATTAACCGCCAAAGAAAATTATTTTATTACGGATTCAAGATACCTCGAGCAGGCTCAACAGGTTTTAAACCTGAAACAGGTTTTAAACCTGGAAAAGGAAATAAAAAATGGTTTTGTGTTGGTTAGAGAAGAAAAGGGGTTAATTAAAACATTAAAGAGACTCCTGCAAAAACAAGGACTTAAAAATTTAGGATTAGAAACTAACTCTTTGACTTATGACCAGTATCAAGAATTACTTAAAGAATTATCATTTATAGAATTAGTCCCAACTTATGGGTTGGTGCAGAAATTACGATTAATCAAGGATGAGGATGAGATACACAAGATAAAACATGCCGCTCAGATAGCTGAGGACGCCTTTAAAGTCCTGTTACCATTTATAAAAGAGGGTGTGAGTGAATATGATCTGGCCATAGAATTGGAGTATTTAATCAAGAAAAAGGGTGGGGAAATAGCCTTTGAGACGATTGTTCTCTCAGGGCGACATTCAAGTCTGCCTCACGGAAAACCGTCTCATAAAAAATTGGCACGGGGTGATTTTATTTTATTTGATTGGGGAGCAAGATACAAAGGATATAATTGTGATTTAAGTCGGACATTGCTCCTTGGCAACCCAACGCATAGACAAAAATTAGTTTATAACACCGTTAAAAATGCCCAGGAGGAGACATTAAAAAACTTGAATCCCGGGATAAAATTTGCTCAATTAAATAAAATTGCCACCGAGCAAATTGGAAAAAATGGACTAAAACGGTTCTTTAGACATAGCTTAGGACATGGGGTAGGGCTTGAGGTTCATGAGTTACCAAAGGTAGGACATTCAAATAGAGGTACAGTAAAACCAGGGATGGTAGTAACCATTGAGCCAGGGGTTTATATCCCATCCTTTGGTGGGGTGAGAATCGAAGATACAGTGCTGGTTACAGATAAGGGGCATAAGGTGTTAATCGATAAGGTGTCGAAGGAATTGATGGTGCTATAGAAGTCTCTCGGATAAAAGGAACAAGGAGCAAGATTCAAGAAGCAGGATAACTTGTTCCTTAGTTCCTTACTTTTTTGGGTCGGTGAAGCCAATTTACTTTTTCCCATTTAATCGTAAAAATGGGGAGGGAAGCCAAATTTACATGAATACCTAAAAACATAGTGAGTTAAGATAAATTCAGGTAAAAGTTTTTGACATTATCGAAGTTTTTAAAAGGAGAATTTTATGAAATGCCCAAAGTGTAAAGCAGAGATTTCTGATAAGATAGGTAGTTGTGAAGGTTGTGGATTTGACATACAGGCGTGGGATAAACTTTTTAAAGAAATTCCCAAACCATCAGGTTATGTAAATGATTTTGCCAGCGTGATTCCCGAAGGTTTAAAAAAAGAGATGGAGGAATATATTAGTAATATTTATAACAAAACAGGTAATGTAGTGCATCTTCATCTTCAAGATTAATTTGCTGGGTAAGGTTAAGGTTAAGAAGATCGAGGAAAATCCTTCCTTCTCCTTCTCAATTTTAACCTCAACCTTAACCTTGTCTTTACATCTTCTACCCACTAGTTCAATCTTGAAGAGGCACTAGTTAGTGGGGAAAAATGAAGTGTCCAAAGTGTGGGTATGAAAATATAGAAGATGTTTTATGTTGTAATCTATGCGGACTTGTCTTCAAAAAGGAAAAATCCGAGAAAAAGCCAATTAGTCTACCACAGCCAGAAAAGAATCTCTATTACAGAATAAAAGAGAACTACCCAAAACTTTTTCTAATAGCAGAATCCTTTTTAATCGGCTCTCTCTTGTATTTTTTGACTACAAAGATTTGGGTATTATATTGTATCTTTGTCTATACCTTCGCTGTATTCTTTACTCACGAGATAGGGCATACAATAGCAGGTCTTATATTTGGTAATCTCGCCATTCCTGCTTTTAGTCTCTTTGGAGGAATAACATTTCAATTTCCAGACACTATATTGTTTCCAATAACGGTAGTTGTTGTTTTTTTAAGTTTAACCATAATTTTTAGAAAAGAAAAAGGTGTAATTCCAGCAGGAATAGTAGTTATCTTTTTATATAGCCTATTGGCTTTTACCTATTTGAAAGATGTGTTTATTTCTGCTGGTGGACATCTCTCTACGGCTTTTATTGCCGGGCTATTTTTGACAAGAGGGGTTTGGGAGGAAAAGAAAGTTGAGGGACTATTATGGGGAGGATTAGGAGGTTTTTTGGTAATTGGAGAACTGGTATATTTTATCAAATTAAAGACAGATGAGTCGTTTAGAGATGACTATATAAGTGGGGTACTTTTTGATAGCTGTACCACAGGAGATCTGGTAAAGATAGCCCAGGGTTTAAATTTAAACTTTGATTTAATCGTAAACCTCTTTATTCTTTTTGCCTTTGTGATTCCGTGTTTAGTATTGTTAGTCGCTAGATATTTGAAAGAGGGCAGAGATGGTGCCAGACCTCGAAAACAGAATTAACTACACTTTCGGTCTTTTTATTTTGTTAAGTTAATTCTACTTTCAAGATTTAACCCTAATCTTACCAATCTTACCTTGAACCATTCCTAAATTAAAAAGTCCTGAGGCATTAGATGGAGCTGGTTATTTTTATCGTTAGATGGAGGTATGTATGACTGAAAAGTTATTTTTAATTTTACTGCTGAGCATAAGTACAATCGTAGGGGCAGTAGGACACATGGTAATCAGAAACTCTTTTATTGCAACTGTATTGTCGGCGGCTTTATCCCTCTGGATCTATTTGACTATTGGAGCAATCTCTCGCGGAGATTCGCTACCAGATGTAGTGTACGGTATCGCTGTTATTTTCGGAGGACTTGTCGCATTGGCTATTTCATTCGTGATAGGTCTTATATTCAAAACAAAGGTCTTGAAATGGTCGGATACAAAAAAAGGGCTTATAATTATTTCTATTGGGGCGTCCTTATTTAGTGGGTTCTATTTTGTTGAGCGAATTAAAATAAATCAAGCAGTATCCAAAATTAAAATTATAAAGATCACGATGACCACATCCATAGATACTACCTATATGCCAGGTAGTCTGGATAATCTCAATGTTTTTTATTAATGTTTTTTTATTAATAGAGAATAAAGGTATTATACCAGTTATCAATTGTAAAAAGGTGTTATTGTCCGGGGTTCGGGATCCGGAATTCGGGAAAAGGAGGTAGCACCTTTGACAGATAAAAATTTGGGTTCAAGGAGGGCTTTTCCCGAATCCCACTAAACATAATCTTTTCCAACTGATAACTGAGGAATTACGCATGGTAAAAAATTAATCTTTACAAATTTAACGAAAAATGTTAAAATATAAATATACACAATAATCAGGGGAAAGGGTATTTGATACAGAGGTAGAAATACCAAATAATC
The DNA here is from genome assembly GCA_005239945.1 of Nitrospira sp. GTDB lineage: Bacteria > UBA9089 > CG2-30-40-21 > CG2-30-40-21 > SBAY01 > SBAY01. The sequence continues at coordinate 2,489 of SBAY01000289.1, read as the reverse complement.
CTGATGTAGGTAAATGGACACATGGGACTGTAAGTAATGGGTCAGTGAATTGTGGTATGGTAATTGCTCAGTTAACGGGAGGGAGAATTCACGCAGAGGTCGCAGAGAATCCACAGAGAACGCAGAGAAAAGCAAAGAGAAATCTTAATTTCTGCGAACTCTGCGTAATCTCTGTGTGCTCTGCGTTAAAAAATCTACCTGTATTTTCCCCAAATAACTGAGGCATTACGGCTCATTCCATTACATCAGAAAAACTAATACCGCAACGATTATAAAAAAGGAGTAAAAACAAAATGATAGTAGCCAATAATTTAAGACCGGGAATGACTATTGAATTGGATGGACAGATTTTTTCCTGTACGGAATTCCAACATATCAAACCAGGTAAAGGTGGAGCGTTTGTCCGCCTAAAATTAAAAAATTTTGATACCGGGGCAATTTTAGACAAAACAGTCAGACCTGAGGAAAAATTCCAGTTGGTTCGGATAACGCGTAAACCTATGCAATATCTTTATCAGGATGGAAGTAATTACAACTTTATGGATACCGAGTCTTATGAACAATTCGGCATCTCAAAAGAAATGTTAGGTAGTAATGTCAATTATCTGAAAGAAAATATGGAGGTGACTATTCTGTTCCATGATGAAAAGATAATTGGTGTCGAGTTACCGGTAACTATAGAATTAAAGGTTGTCACCACTGAACCTGGTTTTAAAGGAAATACCGTTTCAGGAGCAACTAAACAGGCAGAATTAGAAACAGGATTAAAGGTTGCGGTGCCTTTGTTTGTAGAAGAAGGCGAAATCCTTAAAATCGATACCCGCACAGAGGAGTATATAGAGAGGGTTAGGTAGGAAGGTAGATATAGCGGTTATTAATCAAAATTTGTCATTTTTTCAACCTATGCTTTTTAATTGTAAAATGAATGGGTAAGGTAAAACTGAATTATCATTTTTTATTTTACAGTTTACAGTTAATAAGTATTCTATGTTAAATTTTGACTAAGAAGTGCTATAAGGCACAAAAATTTAACCTGCTCTACCTATATTTTTAGTTTCTTAGAGTTTTTGTGCCTTCGTGATTAATCTATTTTTTCCCTTCCCCCTTAATAAACTTACCCTTACCCACAAGTAGAGAGGAAGCAAATAAGGAACTATCCAATGAAAAATGTCCAATACATGTCCCATAGGGAAAGACACAAGCATAAATGCCGTAGGCTTGATATATTTAAAATTTAATCGGTTTAACATTATATCATTCCTACGGTTTCTACCAATATGTCGTTCCTATGGAACTTTCGGTTTGTCTATGGTTATTTACTACCGATTTTCCTTACCTTCATCTGATAACTACAAGGATTACAGAAAACAAAAATTTTTTGTTGACTTTTTGCTTCTCTTGTAATATAATGTAATATTAAAGAAAGGAAAGATATGCCACAAAATCACTAAAACACAAAATTCCACAAAAGGAAATTTTTAGTGAAATTTAGTGTCTTTGTGTTTTTGTGGCTGAAAAAATGTGTGTAAAGGAATAGGGTTAGAATATGGAGGAAAAGTCAAGAAAAATAATTACATAACTTATTGAAATGTCAATAGGTTGTGAGTTTTGCAGAAGGTTTAATTAGAATAGGAAGAGAGGGAAAGTGGGATGAGAAGGAGAATACGGGAACAAGGAAATAAGTTGCCATGTTGTCGGTTTGTCAATTTCATATTGATATTGGGTGTATTTGTTCTAAGTGAATTGGTGTTAATTCCACAATCCTGGGCAACTACTGTATATTATGTTGATGCAGTTAGTGGAAATGACGATTACGATGGGTCAAGTCCAACTGTAGGGACAAGCCCTATTGGGCCAAAGCATACCATCCAGGCAGGGATAAATACCTGCCCAGAAGGTGGCACGATATTTGTTGCTGCCGGGACATATACCGAAGCGGTTTATATCAACAAAGGGATTGCCCTTGTTGGTGCAGGAAGCAATTCTACCACAATCACTACAGCAGGAATTAGCAATAGAAGTACGGTGTGTTTTGATGGCACAGCTACTAATAATGCCTCAATATCAAATTTTACTATTACAGGGGCAACAGGTAATTTGCCTAATGGCTGTGGGATATTTTGCAGTAATGGCAGCCCTACTATTACCAGCAATGCTATATCAGGGAATAGCTATGGCATCAACTGCAATTCCTCCTCCCCTGCCATCACCAACAACACCATATCAGGGAACAACAGCTATGGCATCTCTTGCTCTTCCTCCTCAAATCCTGCCATCACCAACAACACCATATCATGGAATAGCTATGGCATCAACTGCAATTCCTCCTCTCCCATTATCACCAACAACACCATATCAGGGAACAGCAATGGCATCTACTGCTATTACTACTCAAATCCTGCCATCACCAACAACACCATATCAGGGAATAGCAGCTATGGCATCTACTGCTATTACTACTCAAATCCCGCCATCACCAACAACACCAT
>SBAY01000288.1 GCA_005239945.1 Nitrospira sp. | reverse complement strand
TTATTATATAATTAGAGTCAGATTTGTTAGATTTGTCAGACTCATCTGACAAAAGGAGAAGAAAACCATGATTAAAGTAATTGTTAGCGGTGTCTGCGGCAGAATGGGAGAGATGATTGCTAAGTTGGTCTGTGAGCAGGCGGATATGGAGTTGGTGGGGGCTATCGAACGACAAGGACATCCCGCCATTGGAGTCGATGTGGGGGAAAAAGCAGGTTCTGGCAAGATTGGCCTACCTGTGGGTGATTCGTTAGATGAAATAATTGGTTTGAGCGATGTCGTCATTGAATTTACCAACCCTGAAACAACGATTGACCACCTGGAAATAGCCGCCTTAAATCATAAGGCAATAGTCATTGGCACAACAGGGTTAAATGAGACTCAGGTTGCCCGGATAAAAGAACTATCAGTGGCTATCCCGATAGTCTTTGCACCTAATATGAGTATTGGCGTCAACCTTTTGTTTAAATTGGTCGGCGAGATAGCCAGGGTATTAGGCGACGATTACGAGGTAGAGATAATTGAGGCACATCATCACCATAAAAAGGATGCCCCATCCGGCACAGCCCTAAAATTAGGCCAGGTAATTGCCGATAATTTAAATAGGAATTTTGAGCAAATTGTAGTTTATGGTCGGCAAGGACAAATAGGCGAACGCAAAAAGGATGAGATTGGTATATTTGCCGTGAGAATGGGTGATGTAGTAGGAGAGCATACGGTGATTTTTGGTAGTGAAGGGGAACGATTGGAATTGACTCACCGAGCACATAGTCGCCTTACTTTTGTTCAAGGGGCAGTCAAAGCCGCAAGATTTGTGGCTAACGCATTACCTGGATTGTATGATATGCAGAATGTGCTAAAAATTAAGTAACTGAGGAGGATTTAAGAATTGAGTATCAATATAGAATTTGCAGATAGAGTAAATACGCTACCTAAATATTTATTTGCTAAAATCGATGAGTTAAAAAAAGAGGCGGCTAAGAAAGGTATCGATTGGATTGATATCAGTATTGGCGACCCGGATATGCCTACCCCAAAACATATCATTGAAGCATTAAAAGAAGCCGCGGAGAACCCTAAAAACCATCAATACCCATCTTATAATGGACTTTTAGAATTAAGGGTGGCTATTGCCAACTGGTATAAAATCAGGTTTGGAGTAGAATTAAATCCAGAAAAGGAGGTTTTACCGCTTATTGGTTCCAAAGAGGGAATTGGGCATATACCATTTGCCTTTGTAAACCCGGGGGATGTCGTTTTAGTTCCTGACCCGGGTTATCCGGTGTATCAAACGTCAACTACATTAGTTGGTGGGAATTCACACACCGTTCCATTGAGGGGAGAAAATGACTTCTTGCCAATACTTTCCGAAATTCCACAAGACATACTTTCTAAGGCAAAATTATTCTTCCTTAATTATCCAAATAACCCTACCTCGGCCACCTGCAATCTTGAATTTTTCCAGGAAGTGGTAGAGTTTGCTAATAGGCATAACATTATCATCTGCCATGATGCCGCTTATTCAGAGATTTATTTTGATGGGATAAAACCGGTAAGTTTCTTACAGGCAGATGGGGCAAAAGAGGTTGGGGTAGAATTCCATTCCCTTTCCAAAACCTATAATATGACCGGCTGGCGAATTGGATTTGTCGTGGGTAATGAAGATGTGATTGCCGGACTTTTAAAGGTCAAAACCAATCTCGATTCAGGGATATTTCAGGCAGTCCAATACGCAGGGATTAAAACCCTGACCTCATCCCAGGATTGTGTAGACCAGATGCGTCGGATTTATCAAGCAAGACGAGATACATTGGTCAACGGCTTGAATAATATCGGCTGGGAAGTCAAAAAACCAAAGGCTACCTTCTATGTCTGGGTATCGACTCCCAATCATCTGACATCATCAGAGGTGGTAACCAAACTTATTGAAGAGGCAAGGATTGTAACCACCCCAGGCGTAGGTTTTGGATATTACGGAGAGGGATACATACGCATGGCTTTGACGGTAGATGAACAACGGCTAAAAGAAGTAATCGATAGAATTAAATCTTTGCAATTTAAGGAGTAGAAATTAAAAAGATTCAAGGAATCGAGAGGTCAATGGGTCAAGTGATAAGGAGATTCTTCACTTAAACCCTATTTTTTTGTTGCATTTTGTTTGATTGTTTGATATACTTAAACTATAGGGAGGAGGAAAATGACCTTAGATAAATCTAAACTCATAAAAACTATTGTCGCCTACAATAGGCATAAATTAATAATTACTATCTTAGGATTGACTATGGCCATTATCATGAATTACTTCTGGATAGCCTTTCCCATAGCCCCAGTGATTATTTTAGTTTCGTTATCTTTTATAACCGGGATTATTTGTTTGATGTTAGTCAAGTTAGAAAAAGAATTCTCCTTTTTCCTTTATTTTCCAAGGATATTTGATTCCTTTCTTGCCTTAGGTATTATTTATTGGACAGGTGGCCTCGAAAGTTTCTTTACACCTATTTTGTTTTTTGTTATCTTAGGAGCGGGAATTATTTTAGGATTAATACCCACGATGATTTTAACTACTATCATCACCTTCTCTTACCTGACAATTATTTTTTTAGAGTATTTAGGAATTATTCCTCATTATCATGTCTTACCTATACTCGGTTGTGCTTATGATAGTTCATTTTATACCTTTTGTTTAGCAGGGTTGAATGCCACTTTTTTCTATGTTGCCGCCCTTATCAGTGGCTACCAGGGTAATATAGTCAAGGAAACAACTATGACTATATCTCAAATTAGTCAGCGAGAAAAATTCAGCCGGGAATTTCTTGATTCTATTTTAAGCAATATGGCTGATGGATTGATTATTATCGATGTTGACTTTAAGATTCAAATGACTAATCAAGCCGCCCAGGAAATGTTAGGGCATAGTGATGAAGAGTTGAAAAATCACCCGATATTTGAGTTTATCAATGATGAAACCTTTCCGATTTTACTTGAAAAGACTATTAAACAAGGACAAGTCACCTCAGAGGAAATAGAACTGGTTAACCCTAAAGACCATAAAAAGGAAGTTTTAACATTAAAAATGACCTCTTTAAAAGATATCTCTGGTAAAGTGATGGGTGTTATAGTTGTCTCCAGGGATGTAACTGAGGAAGAACTGATAGAACGGGCAAGGGCTAATTTTCTGTCCCTGGTTACCCATGAATTAAGAACACCACTGACCTCTATCAAGGCTTATGCAGAAACATTATTGGATGGTGTTAGTAACCCGGAAGAAGAAAAGGAATTTTTAGAGGTGATCGATGCAGAAAGTGATATCTTAACGCGAGAAATCAATGAAATGCTTATGTTTACCGAACTGGATGTAAAACGAATTCCCTTGAAAAAGAGGATGATTAACCTATCACAATTAGTCGCGGAACTGATTGACTCGACAAAATCGGTTAAAGAGACTATGTTGGAAAAGATGGCCGATGAAAAGAAAATAAAGGTAAGTATCGATATCGAGCAGGATTTACCAAACTTTAGGGCAGATTATACCAAGATTAAAACCGCTATAGAACAACTCATAGAAAATGCGATTAAATTTACCAAACCAGGTGGCAAGGTTACTGTAAGTGCAGAAAGAATCGATGACAAAATTAAAATTTGGGTGACAGATACGGGAATAGGAATTCCAAAAGATAAAATATCTTCAGTCTTTACCCAATTTTATCAAATAGAAGAGCCAATGACAAAAGAGACAAAAGGGATTGGTTTAGGTTTGAGCCTGGTAAAACATATTATTGAAACGCATGGAGGAGATATTGGGGTAGAAAGTGAATTAGGGAAAGGTAGTTCATTTTTCTTTACTTTACCTATATGACCTATAAGACCTATAGGACTTATAGGATTTTGGAGGAAATCTATGGATAAAAAAAATATATTGTTTGTTGAAGATAATCTGGATATAGTTAGAATTTTAAGGTATAAGCTTGAAAAAGGCAATTATCTCTTGACGAATGTCTCTGATGCCAACAAGGCATTAGAACTCATTGTTCAGCAGAAGTTTGACCTCATTATTCTTGACATGAAGATTCCTTTATTAGCGGATGGGGTAAATACATTTCGTCAAATAAAGGAAAAACTTTCCAAAATCCCTATCATCATTTTAAGTGTAGCCGCAGATGAACCGCCGGTGAGAGACTTAGATGCCGATGCCTTTATGCTTAAACCTTTTGAATTCAAAAAGTTGCAGGAAAAGATAGATGAATTGGTGAAATAAGGAGAGAGGAAGGCTGTGGGGTAGGAAGGAACTCTATAACCTAACAGCCTTTAGCCTAAATACCTTCCTTCCTGATGAGAGGAGAATTTAAAATGCCCTTGACAATTGCGGTTAGTGGTAAAGGTGGGACAGGCAAAACTACTATCTGTGCCTTAATCATAAATTATTTGCTACAAAAAAACCTAACCCCTATTTTAGCCGTAGATGCCGACCCTAATGCCACTTTAGCCGATTCCCTTGGAGTTCAAGTCGAAAATACCATCGGAAATATCCTGGATGATTTTTTAAAACAAAAAGAAGGACTACCTTTTGGCGTCATAAAAGAGTCAATGATTGAGTATAAACTCTTTGAAATACTATTAGAAGAAAAAGGATTTGATTTGTTGGTCATGGGACATGGTGAAGGGCCAGGATGCTATTGTTACCCTAATTCTGTCTTAAGGGATTGTTTAGATAAATTATCTTCAAAATATAGATATACGGTCATTGATAATCAAGCAGGATTAGAGCATATCTCTCGCAGAACCAACGGTGACATAGATGTTTTATTGCTTATCTCTGACCCTACCTTAAAAGGGATTAAAACCGCTGGCAGACTACAGAACATGATTAATACCCTGAATTTAAAAATAGGGAAATCTTTTTTGATTATAAATAGGTTGCCGGGGGATATTCCTGCAGAAATTCTTGAGGAGACAAAAAGACAAAATTTAGATTTGTTAGAGATAATCCCTGAAGATGAGGATATTAGAACTAATGATATAAAAGGCACACCACTTATAAATCTAAACAATGAAGCCTCTTCTTTCAGGAAAATAAAAGATTTGATGGAAAAATTAACAGGGGGGTAGTGTTATTTTTGAGGGGAAAAACCTTTTGAAAGTGGTTTAAAACCACACAGGTTTTTCCCCTCAAACTCCCCTTTTCCTAAACTTTTTAACCACAACAGTATAAAATTTTATACTGT
>SBAY01000230.1 GCA_005239945.1 Nitrospira sp. | reverse complement strand
TCCTTAAATTATCCAAAATGGGCTATTTTTCGTTATCGCCTACATATGAAAAAAACTTTGTTAAAAAAACAACATCTTGCAAGTTTGTATTACAGAGAATCCTTATCTTTTCCTCTATGCCCTCTGTAGTTTCTTTTCTCTAAAAATACTCTCCTTTGTTTGAGTTAATTCTTTTAGGATTTTATCATTCGTTGCAATAAAAGGCTAAAGCCTAAACTCCAAACCAGATTTTAACGGATTTTCACTGATTTTTTTATCCGTGTCAATCCGTTAAATCGGTCAAATCCGTGTTCTATCTTTTTAAATAAGCCACAGGTTAAGTGGACAAGTTCCCCCTTCTCATTCGTTTCTCAATTTTTTAAGCCTTTTGCGAGCCCCAAATTCTGGTGCCTCTTTGATACATGTCCCAAGGACTTTAAAAGCCTGTGTAATTAGCTTCATCGTTTCCTTATTTAGTTTAGCCGGAACGCTGCCAACATTATCCCATCCTGCGATATTCAGGTCGTCAGGCGGCAAGGTATTATTTTCCCAGTTATAAAATAACCTGCCCCACTCACTGTTGAGAATCTCAAATACCCGTTCTTGATGACTCGGATACCAAAATAAATCATGATAAATAACACTGGCTATGTATGCCCAGGGGGCAAGGATTGTTTTTAATGTCCACTCAATAGGTTTTTTTAGAGGTCCCCAGTAAATAGAATGCTGCATCCTGCTGGCAAAGGTCATCTTCTTGAAAGGTCCCACAAAGTGCCAGTTTTCCTTTGCCGCATCCGTATCACCCACAATTTCAATCTCGCGGGTATCCCCACATCCTAATCCTAACTCATGGGCTAATCGAATAAATTTGACATCTTTCAATGGGTCGAATCCCATAATCTTAGCCGCTACGGCATCAATGGCTACCTGGTCGGCTGAGGCAAGAAGAACATTCTTGACATAAGGAATCATACATCGTGGGCCAGGTCCATCACCGGCAAAGGTGCCATCCATCACGGCAAAAATTCCCCGATGAATCTTTTTTTGAATCATCAGCAGGTCAACTAATGTCTCGTGAATAACCGGGTGTGTCCAGTGCCGCTTTTCATTCAGCAGACCGCCAAAGGCATTCTTCATCGCCCCAGTGGTGGTAGTAAAAACATGGGTTTTTATGGTGGGTAGATGGATTATATTCTCACCAATAAACCGTTTGGGAATCATAAATCCCTTTGGATAAACCTCATTCAGACATAAGAATTTATCCGCCAGCTCACCTACGGCATCGCGGACATTAATCCACTGTGCTCCCTCATAAAGATGAACATTCCTGAGTTTATGGGCATTGATGACATTAATCTGCTTGTTTTCCCTCTCCCCCAGATGGGCATCGATGACCACCGTCCGATTATGGCAGGCATGAATCAAATCGCTCTGGTAACCATCCTTTTTCATAGCCCGGATTACCCCTTCAAGTTGCCAGGGTGTAGTTGAACTACCAGGATAGAAGAAGTGCCAGCTTATGTTTATCTTCAGCCCGGTATCTACATCCTTAGGAAGTACTTCCTGATACCCGGCCAGGTTCATCAATCGATGGTAATCTTGAAGAACCGTTGCCGGTGAAGTCCGTAAAATTGCTACCTTTGATTTTGACATTATTCTATTCCCTCCTCATATAAATACTTCGAGTTTCAATTTCTCCTATTTCTTCATTTACTTAAGCATCCTGGTTTGACATTTCGCCATAGTTAGGGGCATCAAGCTGCTTTATAATTTCTTTAGCTTTATTTAAGAACTCAGCAGTAAGAGCTATCATTTCTTCAGCGGCAATCTTAGACCACTCACCATAATAGTCTGCATCTTCTCTCAAATTCTTTGCTTTTTGGAGTCCTTCAATGAGATAAACAGGCAATTTGCCTGCCTGTCCGTAAAGAAATTTTAAGGCAGTGATAAGACAATAATGGCTTCGCTCCCGATAATTTTTGTAATATAAAAGTGCTCTGGCAGAGTGAAACATAGAGTAGTAAGTCTGGATAGTCGTCCATTTATATCCACTTCTCTTATAACTTTCTCTTGCTTCGTTGAAATCTTCTTCTGCTGTCTTAAGTTCTTTTTGAACAAGAAACTTTCCCCTGGTAAACTCCCTTATTCTATTTTGCTTTAAACATTCTTCAAATTCATGACTCATTGTTCCTCTCCCATAACACAATTCCTTGCTGCACCTCTTCATAGAAGACAGGGTCTGTTTGTTTCATTTCGGTATATTTCAAATTGTTTCGAATAATACCTTGAATCTTCCTTTTGGATGTGTATCTTTTGATTTGGTTTTCTATCTCATCCTTGTGACGACTGAGAATAAACAGGTCAATATCACTATCGACTGTATTCTCGCCACGAGAGGAGCTACCAAAAAGTATTATCTTAAATGATAACTTTTCAAGCTCTTTAAGGAAGGGGTGAATCTCCATAATTGTCTTTAGTACTTTAAGTTGTTTAATCAGAGGATGCTTGTGATTCAAAGTATAGAAATGTATTTTTCCTCTTTTGTGTCTTTTCAAAAGAGTTGATTTTACAAGAGATCTTAAAGCGTAATTTGTGCCTGATCGACTAATTTTAACCGCTTCTTGAATCTCTTTTTCAATGAAATCCTTAAATGAATATTCCAGAAGAAAATCTAAGATTTTCTGAGGATTGGTGGCTACTAATAAATCCTTTACCATAATATACCCCTTTCAATCCAATATAATGGACAACTATCCATTATATTGGAAGAAAAGCATTCTGTCAAGTATTTAGTTGTCATTTCCTTCAATTCAGACATTATAGCACCTATTAGCCAAAAGTTCTCATCCGAAGTTTCTCGCACAAAGGAATTGGAAGCCTCAACGAGTTTGAGGTTTCTCTCCCCGAACAAGTTCGGGCATCCGATAAGAAGTTTTGACTAATAACTGCTATATTTATCGGCATTATCATGAGTAAACTTTTGGTTAATAACTGCTATAATACTTTTGGGCACAGATAATCCCATCTTCTCATATATCTCCTTTGCCTGGCTAAGATACTTGCGTGCCTGGTCCAATTCCCCCTTATCACGATAAACCAGGCCTATATTGCCCAGGTCAGAAGCCTCTCCCTGCAGATACCCTGTCTGCTTATGTAGGTCAAGTGCCTGCTTATGGTATTTCAGCGCCTGGTCCAATTCCCCCAGAGCGCGATAAACCAGGCCTATATTGCCCAGTTGATTAGCCTCTCCCTGCAGATAACCTATCCGCTTATCTATCTCAAGTGCCTGCTTAAGGTATTTCAGTGCCTGGTCCAATTCCCCCTTATCGTAATAAACCAGGCCTATATTGCCCAGATTAGAAGCCTCTCCCTGCAGATAACCTATCTGTTTATGTAGGTCAAGTGCCTGCTTATGGTATTTCAACGCCTGGTCCAATTCCCCCTTATCGTAATAAACCAGGCCTATATTGCCCAGTTGATTAGCCTCTCCCTGCAGATAACCTATCTGTTTATCTATCTCAAGTGCTTGCTTATGGTATTTCAACGCTTGGTCCAATTCCCCCAGAACGTGATAAACCAAGCCTATATTGCCCAGGTCAGAAGCCTCTCCCTGCAGATAACCTATCTGTTTATGTAGGTCAAGTGCCTGCTTAAAGTATTTCAGCGCCTGGTCCAATTCTCCCTTATCACGATAAACCAGGCCTATATTGCCCAGGTCAGAAGCCTCTCCCTGCAGATAACCTATCTGTTTATGTAGGTCAAGTGCCTGCTTAAGGTATTTCAGCGCCTGGTCCAATTCTCCCGTATCGTGATAAACCAAGCCTATATTGCCCAGGTCAGAAGCCTCTCCCTGCAGATAACCTATCTGCTTATCTATCTCAAGTGCCTGCTTAAAGTATTTCAGCGCCTGGTCCAATTCCCCCTTATCACGATAAACCAGGCCTATATTGCCCAGGTCAGAAGCCTCTCCTTGCAGATAACCTATCTGTTTATGTAGGTCAAGTGCCTGCTTAAGGTATTTCAGCGCCTGGTCCAATTCTCCCTTATCGTGATAAACCAGACCTATATTGCCTAAAGCAGAAGCCTCTCCCTGCAGATAACCTATCTGCTTATCTATCTCAAGTGCCTGCTTATAGTATTTCAGCGCCTGGTCCAATTCCCCCAGAGCGCGATAAACCAAGCCTGTATTGCCAATAACTGCTGCTTCACCCTGTTGGTCCCCAGCTTTTCTAAACAGAGGCAGGGCTATTCCATAATATCTCAAAGCCTCCTGGGAGTTTGAAAGCTTCTGATGAAGGAGGCCAATCTCAAGGGCAAGCTCAGCCTTTGCTTCTACAGATAATTTGTCTGATTGGGTTTCGAAGGTTTCCGTCAGCGAGGCAAGCCGTAACTCATTTTCCGAAGGCTCTTCTGATTTGCGAGCAATCTCCCGGCGAACCTTAGCCTCATCTGCAAACCGAAAGACCCCTGATTTAAAGGTATAAAAGTCTGGCGATTTAAAGATAATCAGGTTTAAGAGAGGTTCATCGACAAAGAATATTAGTTTAAGATTCTGCTGACCAATCTTGTCCCGGTTGAGGTTTATACCCTGAAAGAATCGGGAAAGGGTTGACTCATCTTCCTTGATAGAGACAATATTTCGGATTAAAAACAGGGGTTTCAGAAGGGGTTGGGGATTGGAGATAAGGTAGTTCTCAATCTCAGCAAATGGGTCAATCATAGATAAGGACAAAAAGATAGGATAGCAGTCAAAGTCTTTGGCCATCTCTCCTTTGATTCTTTCAGCCAGTTCATTTTCTACATCCAGAGTTTCACAACTAATAAAGAGGAGGCAGCCCCGATTTTTAAAGAGACGCAATTGGTGAAAGATGCGAGAGAACTGAAGTTCATCCTTTTTACGAAACACAACTGTTTTATCAGGCTTTTTCATCTTGTTTAATCTTCCTGTATTCCTCTACATCTGAGATTAACAAAGGGTGAATATCGCACCATTCATCACCATTCATATATTCGAGGGCAAACAGGGAATGGAATAATTCTAAGGCTTCTACCCTATCCTTGGTGAGCAGTGTTTTGTGGTCATATATTTCAAGCAATATATCATAATAAGTGCGATTAAGTGCCCTCTTTTTATTAGCCCGCTCTTCATCGATAGCTGATTCCATGTCGATAGTATCAATCCTTTCACCGCCATGCACCCTTGAATAACTTGAAGCAGAGGCAATTATATCGATCAGGGTGCGAAACACACCCCCACTGGCATCTACAGCCATCTCAAGGGCATTGTCTTCAATCAGGTTCTCGTCCATCCGATTAAACACAAGCTGGCGCAGGATATTTCTATGTCTTGCAGCTTTCTCATCTTCTTTGCCAGCCTTATCTTTTAACCTCAGATTACGCAGCACCTTCTGTCGTCCAATTTTACTAACAATCACCGCACTCTTTGGTGAATAAATCATAGAGATAGGAAGGGTAAGCAGGGCACTGCATTTAATATCTCCAATAGTACTTCCTTCTTCAAAGAAGAGTTTTTCTGCCTGTTGAGGTCGAACCTTGTCCAGATCATCCACAATCAACAATATATCCCTGGGCTTAATTGATGGTTTAATATTGAAGATAATATCGTTGACTAAATTACGCAAGTCGGTGATCTTAAACCTGTAAGATTCACGAACCTGTTTGCGGGTTTCAGACTGGAGTCGCATTTTGGCAAAGAAGTCAGTCCCCAGGCTTACAAAAGGGAACCTGAAGCCTGTCTTTGCCTCTACTCCCCCACCGATTTCACCCTGTCTTGCTTCTGTAGTAGTCTTTTCGATTATTAACTTATCGGTGAAATAGCCTTCCATCTCCTTTAAACGATTCTGTAAGAAGTCAGGCAAACTGGTGCTTGTTTCTTCTGCCTTCTCTAAAATCTTAAAGGTCATAGTGAGCAGGAAGTCAATAATATCCACATCATTAATATCAAGCACTTCATTGGCGCTATATTTGACGACTAAATACCTTTTATTGATGGCTTCATCATAGTCAAACTTGTTCAGTTCAGTTGACTTACCATTACCCGGATGCCCACCCAAAAGGAATTTGAGTCCTTGTTTAGTGGTCAGAAGGTCATTTTTGATTATCTCAATCTCCTTTCGTTCTGTTTCTACATACCAGGGGTCATTTTTGGGGAGGGATTTCTGGCTATCGAAACAGTTTATAACATCATCTAATTTAAGGGCTTTTGGCATTTTTTAGCACCTCTTTTAACTGATTTGCTCATTCTGAAGATATTTTACCATAGATTTTATCTCATGTCAACAAATTATTATCAAAAGACCAACGCCAATTAACAATATCCCGCTGACAACAGATATTACCTTGAAATATTTACTTATTTTGCTAAAGAAGACCAGGAATGACCCGATAGCGATACTGGTTAAAAGGAAAGGTAACCCAAGTCCTAATGAATAGGCACTTAAAAGCAGAATCCCTTGCCAGAGCGTTTCTTTGGTAGCGGCATAGCCAAGGATTGAACCCAATATTGGTCCGATACACGGTGTCCAACCAAAGGCAAAGGATAGGCCAATACAGAATGAGCCTAAGATATTTGTCGGTCTTTTCCTGAGATGAATCCTTTTTTCATATTGAAGGAATTTTAGATTAAATATCCCTAAAAGATGGAGTCCAAAGATAATGACGATTATTCCCAGGATGAGCCGAAATATCTGTAAGTGAGCGAACATAAAACCGCTGATATAAGTAGCTGAGGCGCCCAACGCCACAAATATGCAGGAGAAGCCCAAAATAAACAAGATAGTGCCTGTTAAAATCCCGGCTAAAGGTTTTTCCGCCCCGCTCAATTCATCTACCGATAACCCGGAGATGAAAGAGATATAAGCAGGAATCAGCGGCAGAACACAAGGGGAGAGGAATGATAGTAATCCCGCCCCAAAGGCAATAAATATAGAGATATGTTCCATCTATATAACTCCATTGTCCACTTTTAAATTTTAGCTAACACTATTTTTTTGACAAATCAGGAATTTCCTTACTCCTTCTTCAATTCAGACATTAGACCATAGACATCAGACATTAGACTAAAAGAGAGAAAAATGGGCAGAGATTATACAAAAATAAAAGCATGGCAATGCAGATGAATTAGCACTTTTAGTATATAAGGCTACGAAAAGTCTGATGTCTAAAGTCTGAAGTCTAATGTCTGAATTGAAGTTACTCCTTTTCAATAAGTTTTTCCTTCAATTCCAGATGAACTAGATATTCCCCATTTATCTTTTTAAAGTTAATTCCGTTGTTAGAAAAATAACTCCGGCCAAAATTATAATAATCATCGATTAACAACTGCACATTTGCCAATTCCGTTACCTTAAAGGTAATCGTATTTGTTCCTTTTTTTAGCAGTGAAGGATCTATCCCTATACTCGCCGTCCGGGTAAATTTACCGTAGGTAATATACGCACAACTAATCTTTGGCAAGTCATGACCGTTGATATTTATAAGCAACTCTCCTTTATCATTTGCCGAGTAATAAAGCCCTAAACCTGCGGCTTTAACCTTAGACAAGTTACAATCAACCATAAGTTCTTTTTTAATGGTTTTATCAGGAGAATCAAGTTCCCCTGATTTATCACCATGCCAATCACCACTATTGTCACGGATTAAGTATCCATACCGTTTTTCAATGCAAAATCCATTAGGCTGATTAATGGGATAAGTCCAGCCCCAAAAGGTATTAAAATTTACCAGGCTGTAAATAAGACAAAATAACCCCCCGGAAACAACCAATAATTTATATCTTTTAGTCTTTGCCTTCTCATACCAGTAGAAGATAGTGTAGCCTGCGAATATAGTCAAATAAGGAACTACCGGTACGCGAAATCGTGCCATGACAAAGAATAAAAGGATAGCACTCATATATCCAAGTATAACCAGGAATAGGAGAAAAACCCTTTTATTTAACCGCAAGCAACTCAACAACATACCCATTGCCCCTAAAGAGGCTATAAGTCCAAAAGGTAACATTAATCGCAATATTGGTGCATATTTCTCCAGACGAGGATAGACAATATCGTTATCAGGAATTTCATACCCGCTCCAGAATAATGTCCATTTTTGACAGAGGAGCCAGAGGTATTTATGGGGTTTTTCTTTTATAAATCGCAGGGCATCCCTTGTCCAAAAACCTTCATCCTCTTTACCCTTTAAATTATTGGCATAAGGAGGGATATAATAAATGCCTTCTGAATCTTCATTATTTCCTGCCCAGAAGGTGATGGGCCCTGAGGTAGTTAAAAGGATAAATTTGCCGCTATAAATATAATTACGAATAGTTACTGGAGAAATAACTGTGGCTGTTCCTAAAATAATAAAAAATGCGGCGACGACAAATCGCTTTTTTAAACCCAGGACAATCAATACCCATAAAAGTAAAAATGGCAGGACAAAAAGTGTTGTTGCCCTGGATAAGGTAGAGAGACCGATGGCTATTCCGGTGATAAAATACCATTTTAGAGAGTCCTTTTCCATACATTTTAAAAGGAATAATATCGTTAAAAGAAGTAGAAATGTATCCAAAACTACAGTCAGAATAGCAGTTTCATAGATCATAAAACTACCGTAAATGGCACATAACCCAACGGCAATCATTCCTACCGATTGATTAAAAATGCGTTTGGCAATCAAGTAGACAAGTAAATAACTCCCACAACCAACAAATATCTGAACGATTACGGCGTTAAAGGGTGAATAACCGACAATTAAATAAACCATGGCCAGGAAATAAAAGTATAAAGGGTTAAAACTATATGGAGATTTAGCCAATTCACCATTTAATACCTCTCTGGCTAAACTATCATAAGAGGAGGCATCTGTACCTAAGAAATGCAGGAAATTTGGGTCATTAGCCTTTACCTGAAAAAGATAGACAAATCTTAAGACTACCGCTATTGCCAGAATAGAAATAAGGATAATTTTATCTGTTGAGATTGAGGATAAAGAGAAAGAAGGTTTGCTTTGTTGAAGCTTACCTCGTTGTTGTTTAGAGGTGTAGGATTTATCAACATAATGTTCCTTTTTTTTAGAGTGCTTTTTCCCCATAGATTTTAGTGTAACATACAAATAGGTCTTCTGTCAACTAATTTTAGGAAATGTCAGACAATTTGGAAGAGATTTTTTGTCATGAGAAAAAAATGCTTTTTATTCTTAAAACAATAATTTGGTACAAATTAAATTTATGAATAGAAACTTCCGATAAAAGGAATA
>SBAY01000348.1 GCA_005239945.1 Nitrospira sp. | reverse complement strand
ATTGAACCTGGAGCCCGGAGCCTTATCTTTCTTTGCTCCATGCTCCGTGCTCCGTGCTCCGTGCTCCGTGCTTTTCCCCAATCACCTTATCATCGGCTCTATCATTCGCACTTATTGGTTATGGGCAGGTATAACTGCTATGGCAGGATTAAGTCGCAATCACCTTATCATCGGCTCTATCATTCGCACAGAGCACAGGATAAAGTTCCCAAAACAAACACAAAATACGTCGCAATCACCTTATCATCGGCTCTATCATTCGCACGATATTGACGGATAATTACCGGGTCAATCTGGATATTGTCGCAATCACCTTATCATCGGCTCTATCATTCGCACATTAGATGAGGCAATAGGAGAAATAAGACGAAAAGATTATGTCGCAATCACCTTATCATCGGCTCTATCATTCGCACATTAAGGAATTGCTTCCCCCTGGAGCGGAAATCCAGTTTTGTCGCAATCACCTTATCATCGGCTCTATCATTCGCACATATATAAAATGTGCTTTATATTGCAAATGTGGAGCAGTCGCAATCACCTTATCATCGGCTCTATCATTCGCACATAAGTATTAAAGGATTCATTTTTATACCTCCCAAAGAATGTCGCAATCACCTTATCATCGGCTCTATCATTCGCACTTAGACAATTAACCAGATTAGGGAAAATCAGATTAGGTCGCAATCACCTTATCATCGGCTCTATCATTCGCACTTTAGAGGCTACCTCTCTAACCATCTGGGCACCCATATTGTCGCAATCACTTTATCATCGGCTCTATCATTCGCACGATGAGGAAATAGCTGAATCCTGAGAGATAAATAAGTCGCAATCACCTTATCATCGGCTCTATCATTCGCACTTAAGACTGAATTAAAGGATGATAAGGATAATCTGAATGTCGCAATCACCTTATCATCGGCTCTATCATTCGCACTAAATTGACCAGTCATCAGTTAAATGTCATTAGACGAAAGTCGCAATCACCTTATCATCGGCTCTATCATTCGCACAGCAGGCATTATAACCCTTTGTTACACATAGACTTGCAAGCCCAAAATTCATAACCTCCCATTTTGCCGCAAAAATTAGCAAAAAGAATCACCTCCTTTTAAAAGAAAAACATACATATCTTCGTGAGGTACAACAAGTTAGGAAAAAATTCATAACCTACCACATTTTTTGCTCAAAAATCCAACTCTACTTAAGTCATTACAATATATAGACATCCTTATCTTCAGAGACCTTTCCGAGGCCTAAAACAGCAATTTCCTTTTTACATTCTGCACAAAGGCGATAGATTCGGATACTATCTTCTTCATCACAAACAACTTTTTTAAGTCGGGCAATCATTTTCTCTAACAATTCAATGGTTAATATAGTCTCAAATACACTATACTGAACTCTGTTGCCAAAGTCAAGAAGAATTTTAGCAATTTTTTGCCGATGTTTATCATCAGGAATATCGTAAGAGATGATATAAAACATATTCATGCTATTCCTTCCTTAATAGAAATGGGGTATAATCTTCTTCGTCCTTTATTGCTTTAGCCAACTTATGGGCTTGTTCTCTAATGAAATTTCTCTGGCTGATTTTTTTAATTTCTTGAGAATCACTATTTATCTCTGCCCCCATATATTTCTCATACTCTTTGAAATACCTCTTAATGCCTTCATTTGTCAGATACATTGAGCCTGATTTGACATGAAGGTAGAAATCATCTTGAGAAAAGACATTATTATTGATTAAATTCAAGGTAAATCTATCGATTACCGGAGACCTAAATTCTTCAATCAAATCAGCCGCTAATGATGGACGACCATACTCTATCTGATGGAAGAACCCAATGTAAGGGTCAAACCCTATTCCATCCAGCAAGGAAGATATTTCGTTAAAGAGAATGGTATAGCCAAAAGAAAGCAGGGCATTTACCGGGTCAGGAGCCGGTCTTTTCCTTCTTCCATCGAAATCAAAGTTTCCCCGAATCATCTTAGCAAATCCGCTAAAGTAGACTTTAGCTCCAGAGCCTTCTATTCCTCTTAGTGCCTGAAGACTCCCCCCTGTTTGAACTTCTTGAATTGATTTTTCAAGGTTGCTAATTTCATCTTTAAGATTAATTTCCGGATGATTATACGAAAACCGTCTCAAAACCTCCAGAGAATTCTTAAGTTTACCGCTGACAATAGCCTTAGACAATTTAAGCACAAAGTCTTCATCTTTATACCGTTCATACTGAGCCATACGCAGTTCAATATTCTTAGGCATAGGTGGAGTAATCTGGCCAACTAACCGCCCGGTTTGAGTAAGCAAAGCTAACTCAATCCCGTGCTCAAAGAGTTCATGCACCGCCTGGGTAGTGAACTGGACATTACCAAAGATAAGCACGGCATCTATCTTATGGCATTGAATATCTAACAACACGGCTTCATCTTTTTGCACAATCAATCTGTCACCTGTTTTGCGTATTATTGAACCTTGTTCGGTAATATATAGATTAGCCATTTCTTTTCCTCTCTGTTTTCTCCTTCCTATTTCTCAAATAAACTCCCAGGTCAAAAGGTGGAGGCATATAGAGTATTTTTCGTTCCTTCTTCTCCTTCTCAAACGGCACCATAATCAAACTGCGGACAAACAATACACCCAAATATTTAAATCCATGGTCGAAATCAGTAATAGCCGTTTTTTCCTCATTGAGGTCAAGAGAAAGGCCTTCCAGAATATCATCAGTTACTTCCACAACCTCTACTGCCTCATTCTGTTGCTTGCAAAGAATGAGAAAATCATCAGCATACCTAACCAGCTTATAGCCCTTTTTCATCAACTCCTCATCAAGGGAATCAAGGAAGAGATTAGCCAGAATAGGAGAAATGATCGAGCCTTGTGGGATGCCTTTTTCCAATCGAAAGATTGAACTGCCATCATAGATTTCTGCCTTCACCCACATCTCTATCAGCCGCAAGACATTCTCATCTTCAATCAATTCATTCACTCGACTCAAGAGCATTTCGTGATTGATATTATTGAAGTAATCATCGATATCTGCATCCACCACCCATTTATAACCTTTATCCCGATACTCCTTAATCTGATAAACCGCTTGCTTAACCGAACGACCTTTTCGATAGGCAAAACTACATTCCTCAAACTCTGCCTCAAAGATAGGCTCAACTATTTCCAGCACAGCAGACTGAGCAATTCTATCTCTCACCGTCGGAACCGAAAGAGGTCTTGCCTCCCCATTACCTTTCTCCACTAGGAATTTTAGTAGGGGCAAGGGTTGATAGCTCCTATTCCGAAGGTCTGTCTGGAGGTTGAGCAGATTTCGTTCCAACCTCGTTTCAAACCCCTCAACAGTCACCCCATCCACCCCTGCACAGCCATGATTTTCTTTAACCCGGTTCCAGGCGGTTAATAGATTCTCGTAGTCACTCATTTGTGCAAAAAGGTATTCCATCTCACTAATACCTCTAAAACGGATTATGGTCAAAAATGACCACATCACCGGTAACTGGAGATGAGTAGGTCAACTTAACCACCTTTCCATGTAAAACATGAGCAACAGCCAAATACAACCAGATAGGTGCTTGTCCAGTTAAAGTCACCTCGTTACCTTCACCAGTTAAACTCAAGGCTTTTTCAATGTATTCAGGCAACTTATCAAGTTTGGCTGTCTGTTCAAAGAGTTCTTTTAAGTTTATCTTTATTTTATTCATATCAATTTTTCCCTGTATTTAGAAGGTATTTTTTTAATTAATCCCCTATCGAGGGTAAAATGAAATACATATTCTCCTTTATTATTACGGCCAAATAGTTTTGCCGGCACCCAATTATCAACAATAGCCCCAATTGGCGCCATTAGAGTTACGGGACCTCCATAAAACAGTAATATTTCTTTAATATCTCCTTTTTGCATCAAATCAAAGAAATTTGATTTTATCTCCTCAAATATCTGGAGCAATTCTTCATTTGAGAAATCACCCAATTTTGAATATGTCATCACTAAAGGGACATCAGGAAAATTTGTGTTTAGAAAATCTGTTACATGCTTTCCTGGATTTACTCCAACACCTATTGAAATTGCCACACTGCCTTCTGATGAAGGGGTAAATTTCAGAAATTTCTTTCTCTTACTATGTTTCATCCATTTTCTTATCAGAAGAAAGTACACCGCAAATACCCAACCCATGATTGTACCTATGTTTGCAATAAAGTTAAGAGGTTTATCAAAAGTAGTTAAGTTGTGAAATAATTGAGACATTGTCTCCATTATATTATCTCTCCTTAATGAGTTTCACCCATCCAAGGGTGTCAAATTTATCTTCTCCTAGATTGACTATCCTTCTTGTTTTAGGAAAGTTACCAGTATAACTTGTATTTTTGGTGGCATGGATTAATACATTGTTATAAAGAGAGTTGTCTCTATCATCGATTAATAGACCCATGGTAAGGCTAAAATATCCTTCCCCCTTGCCTATCCGAATGACTGGTGAATTTTCTTCGTTTTGTTTCTTTATTTCCTCCAATCTTCTGATAATCTCAGGATATTTACTATTTTTTCTAAAGTAGCCTATTTCTTCGTCTAATAGCCTATTATAAAATTCATAGCAACATTTAAAAAGGTGTGAGACATTTTCTATTACCCATCTTTGTTCTTTAGAAAACCCTAATGTAGAAAGGATAAGCTCTTTATTTTGTAGGTCAAACCCTTGGCAGGTAAATTCTGTTCCTTCTCGGCAAAGTTCCTGAAATACATCAAAACTACGACTGATATTTGTAGTAGTTAGATTGGAAATAAAAAGGCATTCTAAAGGAGATTTAGCCTCAGTATCGCTAACGAAGAGATTCTTCAGTAGATCGTACTTGGCGTCATTGTTTCTACCACAGCGAAAGACCTTTTTTTGGATATCATCTTCTATCTTACTCATCTCAGGCACAAGTTTTTTTGATTTTATCCTTTTTTCCTCTCTCATCCACCGCTCAAGTCTTTTATTCCCCACTTTTTCAATATCTCGTTCATGCCTTTGCCCGAACGTCTCTATCTTTTGTTTAAGATCATCATAAAGCACCGAATCCTCTTTGAGTAAATGATACAAAACAGCCGTTCTAATAGCCCCTTTTATCTCACTTCCAGGGATGTAAATCTTGTTATTTTGTTTGATGAAACATTCGATGTCCTTTAAGAATCTTTTTTTACCTGGATTTTCTTCAAATAACAGATCTGCTGAATAATCGGCTTTTCTTTGTAGCGTATTTGAAAGTTTGAAGTTCTGGTCATTCAGCTCGTATCTTAAAAACTTGCTCAAATCAGGAAATTGTTCCTTTACTACCCATTCGGAGAATCTTTGCATCTGATTCTGGTCAAACTCCTCTTTTAATGCCTCAAAGGGAATATGGTATAACTTTATTGGTCGCTTTCGCCTATCTTGAATTAGAGATAATTTATTATAACTCTCCCCATTCCCAATATGCAGTGGCGATAGTGTTTTAATCTTAATCTGCATCTTCTTCACCTACCTTTCCAAAGACAGGAAAAGCCAGTCCATTCTGGTAAATCTGGGAATTGGTTAATTGTTTAACTATAGCTAACCGACCATAGTAATCCTTCTTTTCTTTAATCGGTAAAACTGAACCTTCCTTTAAATAAATTACCTTATTCTTAAATATATTAGTACCTTTAAACTCAAAATTCGATTCTACCTTAGAGCGATATGGGAGTAGTTCATAATAACACCATGATTTAGTAAAATATACTTCTTCTTTATTGGGCAAGTACCGGGAAAGAGTAATAAAGAAGTTTTCATTACCATTAATAATAGGTAAATCATTGATATTTTCTTCTAATGTTATTCTAAAATATCCCTGCCCAACACTTCTATTGCCACCAATCCCGGTATCTTCTAAATACTTTAAAGCTGGTTTTAAGTAATCAATATCATTGGTCTTAATTAAAAAATAAAGGTGCATTTTTTCACCAAGAAAATTTTGCTCAAGATAGAAAGTTTGCCCTTCTCCAGTGGTAGAAAATGAGATGCGATCTAAGGAATTTTTCTGCATTAGAGTAGATTCAATTACTTGTGGTTTAATATACCTTTCAAAGAACAGAGAATATTCATCATCGGTCAACATCATTTTATTGAAAATTTTTATCCTGCCACCAAGCAGGTTGGCATTAAATCCTCTATCATCTTGAGAAAAATCTTTACCACAGAGATATTCCCTAAAGAGTTCTGCTTCGGATAAGCCCTCTAAAATCTTCTTCAATATTGAAGCAGAGACATAATTAGCCTTTTTAAACTCCTTATACGCAGAGATGACCTCTACTTTACTCTTTTTTGGTGTGCCAAATTCTGGTAAAAGTTCTTCTGATATTTCTTCAATCTCACTACTTAAGATTCCTTTACCTATTGGCTTAGGATAGAAAAATACCCTGGTCTCTCCATCATCAACTAAGGGAAAAGATGAGGAGAGGATAAACTTAGCTGAATGCTGATGAAAACCATCGACCAATGTGGTTAATTCATGGTTCCCTTTAATTGTCCTTATCCCCCAGCAGATTGCCCCAAATAGGGTATCTGAAGAAGGAAAAGAGGTAATTGGAGATTTAGTGGTTAGCTTGAGCCGATGTATCTGCACGGTCTTCTCCTTTCTTATTGAGTCCAAATAGGTCCTTAAAATTTTCCTTTATGGCTTTAGCCGTGTTGGAGTTATTCAGCCTAACAAAATCACCATTTGTTTTTATCCCATGGTAATAATCCAAATCACGCTTTTCTATCTCAAAATTCTCAAAGGCAATCTTTCCTGCACCTCTACTACCACTACCTCCTAAAGTAGAGTCTTCTAAAAGATGCATAGCCTCAAAGAGCTTCTGTAGTTTTACCAGGTCAGTGGTTTTGTAAATGTCGTAAACCATCTCCACTTCAAATACTGAATCCGCTGGCACCCTCTCCATAAAGCGGGGAGTGGCTTCAGAGGTCAAACGGTCAATAGTATTCTCTGTCTTTAACTCGGTATATATCTTTTCACCGAGAAACTTTTCCCATGTCTTAATTGTACTTTTCTTCGGAAAAGCATCTCTGATAGTCAATCTTGTCGGACCTTCAGTAGAAGGGGCATCAGCGGATGAGCCAAATATAACACAGACATCGCAGATACCACACTTACAAGGAGGAGCTGTCCATTTACCATTTTTGTCTTGCTTTGGGTCTACTTTTTCTTCTGCCCATTCTAAAAGGCTTCTTAATTTTCCCTTAAGGCTTGAGCCAGGGATGTATGGCTAGCCAGTAATGGGGTCTTTAATTACAGGATTATCTATCCCGCCAATCTCAAATCCTTCTTCAGTTCCTCCAATGTGAAGTCCAGTCTTACATCTTATATCGGCTTTAATGATATACTTTCCTTCAAATTTGAAATCATTCATTGACTTAAAACACCTCCTCTATTTTGTCCTCATCTTATGATACGCTAAGATGGCTGATAGAAAATCTACCAAGCGCTTAAAATCTTTAATCTTCTTCAGTTTGCTGGTATCCATGCACACCTTCATCAGTTCATAGAACTCTTCGGTAATCAAGCCTCTTCCCTTAGCATAGGCAAGTTCGGGAAGCAAAGGATATACCTTTTCTATTGATCTGAACTCCTCTTCATTATTTTTATCTTTATTGTCAAGTTCAATCCGCTTTATCTGGGTGAAGAACTTTCTTAGCTGATTAACTTTCATCTTATTTCCCATACCTTTAGCTACTATATCAGCAGCACCATTTTCAACAGCATAGTAATCTGGTTTAAGGTTAAAAAATGTGTTCAGAGTCTTAATGTGGCTTTTAACATCTTTAACACTTCCGGGCAAACTCATTTCTCATCACCTCCTTTTTGATTTAAGCAAGGCATAGCTTGCTGGCACTCTGATATTTTTAAAATACTGATACCCATCACAATCTGTGATAAGTTTCTCTTTTAAGAATTCTTTCAATTTCTTTCTTTCACCTCCTTCTTCTATCTCAGCCTTTTGCTTAACATTTCTGGTTATCTGATAAACTAATGCCGGGATGAAATTTAAATCTATTCGCTCTTCTGTTAGATATTGATTTCTCATTCTAATAAGTTGATGCAAGAAGCCTCGATTAAGCTGGTTTTCTTTATCTTCAACAGCTACTGCTCTGTAAAGGTTTTCTCCAAACTCTAACAGCTCTTTGAAATTTAGCTGGTCATTTTCTCTTTCCCAACTTATAATCTCGCCAAATAGGGAGTTTCTGTTTCTTCCTGCATTTTTAGACTCCTCAAGTATCTCACCTGTTAGTGGGGCAAACCGCTTAACCGGGAATTTTGGCTTACAAAGAAATATCCCCGCAGAAATGGTAATATTATCATTTTGACAGGTATACTCTCTAAACTCTTCATTTATTCTAAGAGAGAGTTTTATTATCTCATTCCAGGGTCCAATAATGAATAGGTCATCACCGCCTGAATAGACAATATAAAAGATATTAGTAATTTTATCCTTATTTTCAAATAGACTTTTTTCCTTCCAATCTTGAAATACCTCATCACAAATATTGTTGATATAACCTTCAAAGAAAAACTCAAGCATTCGACTTAAAGTGGCAATTCGAGAGATACTTTTATTGTCTTTGTCTTCTTTTTCTAATCCAATAGCAAAAATTAACCCTAATCTATCAATATCCATTTGTAAAACCCCCAGTCGTTTATCGCCAGTACTCATCTCAGCAATTGCTCCAAAGTCTAAAACTTGATTTTTAATATAAATTTTAATTTCTGTAGCTATCTCCATTTTAAATTCCTCAATGGCTATTGGAATTCTTTTGGCAATAAATTTAAAACCAGATTTCTCATTTTGCACAAAATTATCCGTACAATTAATCTGATATGATTCAATTTGAGAGTGTTCTATTAAGTTCGCACAGCCAATATCTCCAAATTCAATGGGCAGAGGCTTATCACCAAACACCACATATTTTATATTTGCCTTTGGCAATCTTTCTCCAATATCATTTTGGTGTGATTTGCATAGATAGCAAACCTTCTCTTCAGTTGGTAAATCAGCATCAACTACATTTTTATTACAGGACTTACAAGTGTCTATTCTTTTACCTTTTGATTTTAATTTTTCTTCCTCTTTATCTTTTGGAAACAATAACTGATCAATATCCTGCTGTATCTTTGATAGAAATTTTTTCTTCTTTGCATTTTCAATTCTATTCCATAGGTTTGTCAATAGCTTTCCATAATTAAGAAATTCTTCAGCAGCAAAAGGTATTTGCTCTACAATTAGCCCTATATTTCCATGGAACTCATCAAATAGCCAATCTTGAATTTCACTAACTGCTTTCTCTGCTCTTTCTCTTTCATTTAAAGGGAGAAGGATTTGAAAGTTACCTCCTCCACAGTAAAGGAGATTAGTAATTTCCAGCTCAGTAGCCTTCAGAATATATCTGGCAAATACCTCATTCATTATGGAAAGATAAAATGATCTTCCTCTTAATCTCTGAGCAACCCCTGGAGCAGACTCAGGTTCTGAGATAGAATAAAGAAAATCCTGAATTTCTGAGACATCTGCACCTAAAAGAATAAATCTTTTCTTTTTGAACTCCTGCTCTTCAGATAGCAAAAGATTTTCATCATAGAGTGTTTTTCTAAGAGCCTCATCTAACATATTAAGGCTATCTTCTTCTATTTCTTCTTTGAATAAGCAAGCAGCAATGGTCGCAGTAGTTTTTAAGTGGTCAAATAATGAGATGTCTGGTTCTTCCTTTTTTCGTGTAGTTGAAGGAATGCACCAGGTATATTTTTGCAGGAGATGATAAAGGCTAAATAAGTCATCTTGACTTATTCTACACAGCTCACTTTCAAACCTATTCCATAAATTTTGATAATCTTTTGAGCTTATTTCTACATTGGTTTTAGGAAAAATACACCTGTCCAATTTTAATGGTTTCAAGGAATGATATCGTTTTGGAGGAGAAGGTTTATCTAATGTAATCTTGGAAAATATAGAAACTAATGGGGTGCAAGACTTCCCCTTTCCTCCTTCTTTATCCTCTGCTATTTCTCTTTCAGTTGAAGAAAGTTTATCTGCGATAGAAATGATTTTTTGAAACTTGTATTGAGGATTGTGATGAAACTGAACGAGTTGGAGAAGAAAATCAGGCTCACTAAAAAGATAAGAAAATTTGTGCACAAACAAGGCACTCCACCATGAATGAGAATATTTCCCTTGAGAAAACTTTTTTGCTTCATTTAACTTTTCTTCATCTTCTGTTCTTTCCCAGAACTTCCCCACATCATGCAGCAAAGCGGCCAGAACCACGGTTTGATATTCCTTATTATTTTTCTCCTTTGTCATAGCATTTCTCTCCTTCAGGTTTCAAAGCAAGGATTTTGGAGGGTAAAATAAGGGGGTGAACAATTTTTTAGATTTTCCCTCTTCTTCTTCTGATTTTTAGAATAGCACAATTCCATCCAAATGTCAACAATTATTTGGTAAACGCAGCAATTCTCATTATGAAAATGTGTAAGCAAGGAGAAACATCGAGGCGGAAGAATTGGAGAAAATATAACTACGAATAAACACTAATAGAACACGAATGTAAAAGGAAGTAGTAACCGCTAATAAACGCGAAGGGACGCGAATGTAAAAAAGAATTATTAGCGTTTATTAGCGTTCATTCGCGGTTAATTTTAATCACTGTTATCATTACCAACTTACCAGTAAATCTCAGATAAATCCTATTTTCTTCTCTTCTTTGGTAGGTGGAGTCATCAAGCTTTTTATGGCATCAAAGACTACCTTGAACTGGGCAGTATATTATGAAGCATTCGAACTAATTATACCACCTTATACCGGCCAAGTCCAAAGGTGGCTCCATTACCAATATGGATGAGACTGCCGATGAAAACTAAAGGAAGAAACTTTTCCAGACCCTTTCCTCTATAAGTAATCTTGCCCATAAATCCACCTAATTTCATCCTTGTTTTCTGGCGATTAGAATACCTCTCCCAGTCATGCCAGAGGAGAGCAGAAGACTGCATCTCTATGAATTTAGCCTCTTCTATAATCTTTTCATAATCTATTTCTAACTTCTGCTTACAATGGAAATACAAAAGGGTTGATAAGCGACGAATTAAATTGGCTGTTAAAAGGTCAAAACTAAGCTGGGTGGTGAGTTTCCCTTGCTCTTTGATTCGGGTGGGGGTGAGAAAGTTAAGGGTTATTTGCTGATTGCCATAGTATTTATCGACATGGTTTAATATATCAGCCGTGGTGATTATATGATAGCCACTTGAAAGCTGCTTGCTCTGACCATCATAAATAGGGATAGGCTTATCTGAGGAATTAACTGTCAGACTACTTACCTGACTGAGCCCAGTCTTCCCTTTTCCCTTCCCAATCCCTAACCTGCCCAGTTCATCAAAGGCAAAGATAAAATAGGGTAAATAATCAATCGCCCTGCCAATCAGCACCAGATTAAATTTTATCTCTTCATTAGTTTGATATTGTTGCTTGTGCTCCTCAGGGGGTTCGATGATAAAAGGATGTGGGCTGTTGCCCTGGTAGCGTTTAAGGTTTTTATTTACCCTCAGGCTGGAATCCTCAAATACATAAGAATAGACGCATTTTCCTTTAAGCAGGCAGATGGGACAGTCTCTCTGTGGATTACAGCAGGTGCATCGTTTAAAGGCATGACCAAAACCACCTCGTAGGGTAGAGCCTATATACAACGGGAGGTGTAAATCCTCGTCAGCAGTAAGAACAAACTCAAACTTAGCCAGTTTAAAGCTATTCAAATTGTTCCAGGATAATCCACTTATCTCCATTATAAACAAAGAATAACAAAAAATGGTGAGAAAGTCAAGGGGAAAAATTGCACATTTGTAATCGGTCAGTTAAAGGGGAAAAAGGCTGAACAGGTTTTAAACCTGGGTTTTAAACCTGGAAGGTGTTTAGGCTGTAGGGAGGAAGAATAACCACT
>SBAY01000035.1 GCA_005239945.1 Nitrospira sp. | reverse complement strand
TGAGCAGATTTATCAGATAAAATGGATAAAAAGACATGCCGATAAATCCGCTTAATCCGATTACAAAAATAAAAAAAGGAGTGTGGAAATAATGATGAAAAAGGTGTTAGGAACATTAGGAGTGGGGATTTATTTGGTATATGCTATGCAGGTTTTAGCCAGTGACCTTGAATGGAAAACTAAGGCAAATATGCCTACTGGACGACAGGGTTTAGCCGCCGCAGCACTTAATGGTAAAATTTATGCTATGTAATTTTAAAATGAAACATACATGCCAACAAGTTGGCACAAAGGAGGATGAAAATACCAATTTACTCTGACGACTGGAATTTAGACTTTAGCCTTTTATACCGATAAAATTCTAAAGAATTAACTCCAACAAAGCAGAGGATTTTCAGGTGAAAATTGTAAGATATAAAATTAAAAAGTTGCATCCAATAAATGGATGCTTTTTTTTGTTTGCAATTAAGATGAAAATATGGTATGATTTTAATTGAGGGAATTCAATGGGTAAGAAGAAAAAGAAGGTAAAAGTAGAAAGTAGAGGGAAGAAAAAGGAATGGGGATTTCCTTTTAAGATACCAAGGTTTTTTGTGTCAAGGGATGAGCCGAGTGTAGAAAGACCGTTTGGTAAAATAGATTTACTTCCTATTGCTGGATTATTGATTTTAGTATTTATTTTCTTCTGGAAGGCAGCTACTTTACAAGGGGTATTTATTACTGGAGACTTATCAGGAAGTGATATTTGGAGTATAAATTATCCATTTAGACATTTCTTAGGTGAATGTTTAAAGACAGGAATACCACCTTTATGGACTCCAGATATTTATTGTGGCTTTCCTATATTTGCAGAAGGGGAGATGGGTGGATATTATCCTTTAAATGTTATCTTATTTTATTCCCTACCTACATATATAGCCTATAATTATAGTATTATTCTTAATTTTTTTTTAACTGGGCTTTTTATGTTTCTTTATGCCAGGTCGATTAATTTAGGTACTTTTGCTTCGTTTATAGCAAGTTTTTCCTTTGCCTTTGGAGGATTCTTTGTTACTCATCTAAAACATACCAATATGATAAATGCCGCCTGCTGGTTACCTTTGATGTTTTTCTTAGTTGAGATGTTCTTTAAAAAAGGTAAATTTATCTACCCTGTATTATGTGGAGTAGTATTTGGTATTCAAATCTTAGCAGGGCATTTTCAGATTGCCTATTATTCTATTCTTATTACATCTGTTTATCTTATCTTTAGATGTGGCTCTAAATTATTTCCTTTTTGGATTAATAAACAGAAATTTAAGAATGTAGATTTTAAAAAGATAATTATACGATTTTTGGCGGTATTATTAACAATATACATAATTGGAGTTGGGTTATCTGCGGTGCAAGTAATACCTACAAAGGAGCTTACTGAACTTAGCCCTCGTGCAAAAGGGATGAGTTTTAAATCAGCTATTATATGTCCATATTATCCAAAGGAGTTGATTACATTTATATTTCCTTATTGGTTTGGAGATTATGCAAAAGGAACATATCCTGTTGATCCAACAGGAGAAGGAAAAGAGGGATTATTCTGGGAAAATTGTAGTTATGTAGGAGTAATTACATTATTTTTGGCATTTTTAGGCATAGTATTATTCTTATTTAAAAGAGGTGAGGTAAGATTTTTTACGATACTTCTTATTTTTTCTATTCTTATTGTTTTTGGGAAGTATACACCATTATATGAATTTCTTTGGAATTACTTACCTGGCATGAAATTCTTTCGCTTTCATAATAGATTCTTGTTATTTGTAAGTTTTAGTTTATGTATATTGGCTGGGTTTGGTATAGAATTTATTTTAGCAAAGATAAAAGGTATCTCAATTCAAAGAATTCTTATAATAATTATATGTTTTGTTGTAGTTTTTGATTTATTCAAATTTGGGATACATCATAACCCTACTATCTCTCCTAAAATTTGGTTATCAAAACCAAAGATAGTTGAGTTTTTAGAAAAGGATAAAAGTTTTTATCAAATATATAACTTTGGTGCTACTTCATCCTGGCGAATGGTTTATTTATTATCTAAAGGCTGGAGAGGAGATTTAAATCTATATGTCAATCATCGGGAAATATTACAGCCTAATTTCAATATGCTTTTTCATATTCAAAGTTTAGAAGGAAACTCAGCATTTGCACCTGAAAGGGTTATTAATATCTTTTATTTCTTCTATAATCGAAACAATCTTAGAATATATGGAAAGAAACAAGGAGATATTGTAGGACTTGCAGTACCAAACATACAATTTATTAAATTATTGAATATCCTAAATGTAAAACATATCCTTACATTTTTTGAGATGCAAAGTTCTGGACTTAAGGAAGTATTAAAAGTGGATTTTAAAGAGAAAATACCTCCTGCAAGGGTTTATGAAAACAAAGAGGTGCTTCCAAAAGTTTATGTAGTACCAAAGGCAAAGATAGTTAAAGATGAAGAGAAAATATTAGACGAATTAACTAATTCAGAATTTAATCCAATGGAGTATGTAGTTCT
>SBAY01000126.1 GCA_005239945.1 Nitrospira sp. | reverse complement strand
TACAACACGATACCAGGGCTTTCATTTACATGGCAATCAGCCATTGGCAGTGTCAATCCGACCGCCGGCACACAAACCCTGTTTAGCGGCATAACTATACCGAATATTGGCACACTGACCGCAGGCTACGGTTTGATTACTGGCTATGCTACGATTACCCTGGAAATCGGCACATTGAACTACATTGTGGTGAACCCAGCAATGGTAACCTTACCCATAGGTGGGACATGCACCTTTACAGCCAAAGGCTACGATACATACGGCAATGAGGTAGGGGAATTAGTCTGGAATTGGGAGACAGGAATTGGTAATGTCCAGCCTGCATCTGGGACTTATACCTTATTTAGCGGCACTATTACAGGGCTAACCGGCACCTTGACCGCAGGCTATGATTCAATCAGAGGCTATGCTACGATTACTACCGTCCATCCAGCAAGGAATATAAAACACACCAACATTACCCCTACTCAATTTACTATTTCCTGGATTACTGATGAGGTAGGGACTGGTATCATTAATTATGGGTCAACACCTGCTCTTGGTAATATAGGGTATGATGACCGTAGCGAGATAATAGATGATGTCCATCATGTAACTGTTAGTCCTTTAAGCCCTAATACAATTTATTATTATGATATTATCTCTCATGGGATAACTTATAACAATAATGGTAACCATTTTACAGTTTCTACTCTTCCTGATGCTCAAGCGTTACCAGGTAATCCCGATTATACTTGGGGAACCATTACAAAATTTGGTAATCCTATAGACAATAGTTGTATTGTTTATTTAAGGTTACAAGAAAAGAAGACGGCAAATATCTCTGCCGAAAAGTCAGTGCTTGTTCCCTCACATGATATCTGGTATGATGATTTACGTAATTTTAGGAACGAAGGTACGGCTACTCAATTTACTTATGATACCTCTGGTAATTATCATCTCATACTTTTTGCAGAAGGTGCGGGAACAGGGGCAGGAAGTATGCTTGTGGATATAAATCAGCCACCACTTCATCAACCGACTCCTGCTTTAGAAATCGGCACAGACACAATACCTCCATATCTTTATGACCCACAACCTGCAGCGAATGCTACACAGGTCAGTGGGACTACCAATATTACCCTTCATCTTCGGGATACCGGTTATGGAGTAGGGTCGAATACCATTGTCATGAAGGTAAATGGTGGTATTGTAATCCCATCATTAGTTGGCACCCCGCAAGATTATTATTTAGTTTATACCCCTTCTACCCCTTTTGAACCTGGAATACAGGTAAAGGTAAGTATCTATTGCCTGGACTTAGCCCCTGTTCCAAACACCCTGGATACAGCTTATACCTTTACGACTAAAGCGGGAATAGCCCATTTTACATTTGAGACTATTATTAATCAAATAGTAGATACCCCATTTTATGGGACGATTACGGCACGAGATAAGTATGGGAATCTGATTGAAGATTATTCGACTAATTCTGTCAGGTTATTAAACGCCAATAATCAATTACCGGTTAACTTTGGGTCATTTACCATGACGAATGGGGTGGGGGTTGGCAGTATTTCTTTAGGGATGGAATTTATAGGCCCAACCTGTATCTATGCCCAAGCAGATAATATAAGGGGAACAAGTAATAACTTTTTCCTGTTGATAGACGATGCCCAAGGTGGGACTGTAACTATGGCTACCACCACAATTGTATTTAATCCTGGTGTTTTTGAGGGAGTAGATTATTATCCGGTGATTATTCCGAATCCTACCTCTCCAACAATTACTATGGCAAATAAGGCCATTGACCCGGCACTTAGTTATGTGCTGGATTCAGGTAGGGAAATTAATGTTTTCAGCGGGACACCAACATTGCTTTCCCATGATTTTGCTACAGATACAGTTATGCTGACTATTTTCTATGACGATAATCCTCTATTAGATGGATATGTAAAGGCAGGCACCTGGTCAGTATTTGAGGATTCATTAAGGATTTATATGTTGGATGAAGGGACTCAACAATGGCGGCCAATACCAGGGACATCGACCATCGATACCGTATCGAATATGGTTACTGCCTCTATCCCACATCTTTCTGGAACTTATATTTTAATGGGGACAATACCATCCCTTGATCATTTTAAGTTTTCATACTGCGGCGCAGCGGGGGGGACAATTAGTGTGGGTGAGTCATTTAATAATGTGATATATGCTAAAGATAAAAAAGGCAGTTTTCTCGATGGGTCATCGATTGTTCCGCCGTTCAATAGTACAGCTACCTTGAAACTTAATATTCCCGGAACCATTAGTCCATCGGTTATTACATTTGTTAATGGTATGTGGTATGAAAATGCCTCTATTACCACAGCCGTAAATAATGTTTATCTCATTGTGGAATCAAATGGTAGGATTGGGACAAGTAATCCATTTAATGTGGTTAAGTTGGAATACATCGTTATAACACCCGCAACGGCTACAATTTCTGTGACAGGAACGGTTTCCTTTACTGCGCAAGGTTATACCAATTTAGACGTTCTAATCCTTCCAGAAACAGACTATATCTGGACAGTTAGCAGTAATTTGCTGGGTAGTTTTTCACCGCAGACGGGGACATTTACCATTTTCACAGCCGGGACAAAGACAATGACAGGAACTATTACGGTAAGAGTAGGAAATGTTATCACAATAGCAACTATTACGGTTGTTCATGGGAGTGCAACCGCACTTTTAATTTCTCCAGTAGGGGCGACAACGACAGCAGGAGGTAAACTTATTTATGAATCTGCGGCGATGGATAATTTTGGCAATACATGGACAGTAACCGCTGAAACGGTATTTGCTATCGATGACCCATTAGGCACGATGACTGCTGGAAAAGGGACTTATACCGCCGGTAAGGCAGGTACCTGGACGATTAGCGGAACTTATACCACGGTTGGGACCTCTACCTATGTTGTCGTAAAGGCAGGTACACCTACCTCTTTGACGATTACCCCAGTAGGGGTAACGACCAGAGCCGGGGAGACGGTAGTTTATACAACGCTCGCCTCGGATACAAAAGGTAACACCTGGACAGTTACCTCAGAGACTTTATTTTTTGATACTGATCCAATAGGTAATATAAACGCACAAGGGATTTATACTGCTGGTAAGGTAGGCACTTGGACGATTGCCGCAACTTATAATAGTATTGGGACTTCTACCAATGTTGTGGTAGTGGCTGGAACACTTACATTACTGGTGATTACCCCGGTAGGAACGACAACCAAAACCGGTGGGACAGTAGTTTATACAACGTTTGCCTCGGATATAAAAGGCAACACCTGGACAGTAACCGCTGAAACGGTATTTGCTACCGATGACCCATTAGGCACGATGACTGCTGGAAAAGGGACTTATACCGCTGGTAAGGCAGGTACCTGGACGATTTATGGGACATATACCTCAGTGGGAACGATGACACAAGTCTATGTAATTGCCGAGGAATTACACCATTTCAAGATTGAGTCTGTTTCTAAACAATGGTTTAAAAATGAACCTGGGACTTTGACTATATCTGCCCGTGATAAAAACGATAATCTGGTAGCGACATCAACTTCGTTTATTATAGAGCCGGCAAATATAATTACTCCCATTACAGGCACAACCTCTGCTGACGGTAATGTGATTATGGTTGTTACTATATCTAAAGGAGGTCCCGGGACAATTACTGTAAGTAATGGTAATATTCGTGGTACCATTAATCTGACGATATTATTCCATGATGATAAACCTGCCTCTGAAACCCTTACCACTGCCGAAGGCAACACCATAGTTGTCATTCCTCAAGGAATACTACCAACAGATTATTATGTCATTATTGGTACCCTAACACCACAACTTGATGTGATTAAACAAAATGCGGATAAATCCCTTCCTCCATTGTATAAATCCTGGGGAAATACCTTACGCGAATTTACGCTCAAAAATGAATCAGGGGAGACAGTTACATCCTTCGGTTCAGGGACAATACTTGTTACTATTCCTTATGAAGATGATAATAAGGATGCGTATGTAAAAATTGATGGTCATTGGGTAAAAGAAGACACATTATGGATATATCGCCTGGAAGGTGGGAAATGGGTAAAAATTCTTAAACAAACTTCAAACAGGACAAGCAATTTTGTAACAGCAGAGGTTGGGTCACTTTCTGTATTTGTCTTGATTGGGCAGACAACCGAACAAGACCTGAGCAAGGTAGAGGTATATCCTAATCCCGTCAGGGTAAATAAAGGAGATACAGAGGTTGTTTTTGATAGATTAAGTGAGGGTGTAACCATCAGAATTTATACCATATCAGGGGAATTAGTCTGTATTAAGGAAGGTGTATCAGGAAAGGCTACCTGGGATTTGAAGAATGATTATGGTCAAGCCGTAGCCAGTGGGGTCTATATTTATCTTATTCATGATAAAGAGAGAATAATCAAAGGTAGGGTGGCGATAATCCGGTAAGGAGGAAAGATGAGTAGTAGAATAGTAGCCATATTAATAATAAGTATATTGATTATTCATCCTTGTGTACTTTCTGCGAGTACAAAGAAGCCCGGGGTAACTGCGGCTAATTTCTTAAAGATTGGTATTGGTGCCAGACCGGCAGGATTAGGCGAGGCATTTTGTGCCGTAGCCGATGATGCTAATGCCGCCTACTGGAATCCGGCAGGATTAGCCCAGCTAAAAGAATTTCAACTATCCACTGTCTATAAAGATTGGTTTGAGGAGATTAAAGGTGGATATTTAGGCTATTTACAGCCGTCTGATAATGGGGCTGTTGGGGTTTCAATCATTTACCTGAACGAAGGTGAGATGCAGGAGATTAAAAAAGATAAAACAGTGGTAGGAACATTTAAGGCAGAAGATATGGGTCTAACTGTATCGTTTGCCCGGGCCTTGAAGAGTGAGTTTCTGGTTGGTGCCAATTTGAAATATATAAATCAAAAGATTGCCGATATCTCGGCTATGGGGGTTGGCGGTGATTTTGGATTGCTATATAAACCAGGTAAATTTGTTAATTTTGGTTTAGCTGTGCAAAATATAGGGACAAAGATAAAATTCGTCAATGATGGATTTTCTTTACCACTAAACTTAAAGGCAGGCATAGCTTATAAAAATAAAGGTATAACCTTAGCCCTGGATATGAATAAACCGATCGACAATGACCCATTAATTTGTTTTGGTGTAGAATCAAAAATTGGTAATATACTTGCCTTACGATTGGGCTATAGACATCAAACCAAAGACCAGAAATTAGATTTGTATGAAAGTAGTTCCGTGGGTCTGACAGGAGGATTTGGATTAGGTTTTGGCAATACATATTTCTTAGATTATGCCTATGTGCCTTACGGCGATTTAGGGGATACACATCGAGTTTCATTTTTGATGAAATTAACGCCTGTTGAAGAGGAAGTGCCACCACTTGTTATTCCTCCAGTTCCACCAAAAGAGGTACCAATCGTTATTCCAGAAGAAAAACCTGAGGTAGAAATTAAACCGATTCTTCCAGAAATTGTTCCAGAGATTAAACCAGAAATTAAACCAGAAATCAAACCAGAGAAAAAACCCATTACACCAATAAGACCTGAATTATTACCTAAGATTGAACCGCCTGTAGAAGTACCTTCAGAAAAAGTTATTGTGCCAAAGAAACAGATAACTGTATTAGTGGATGAAGTTGTTATTTGGTCAGGGCCAGGAGCTACCTATGAGAAGTTAACTACAGTTTCTAAGGACACAAAACTTATGCTTTTGGATGATTCTAAGAAATGGTACTATAAGGTATTATTACCAGATGGCACAGTAGGTTGGGTATGTTATGTCTTTGTGAGCAAATAATTTTTGTAGTTGGTGAATTTTATCGGGTGGTGTCCCTAAATAGCTAATTTAGGTAAAAAAAGGAGATATGGAGATATGGGGATAGAACAAAATGGTATTACAAACAAACTAAATCTCCTTATCTCCATATCCCCCTTTTTACACCTTTTTAGGCGTTTAACTACAAAGATTAAGCTATAGTGGGACACCACCGAATTTTGGTTTTGGGAAAAGAAAAAAACGAACCCCGCTCCCAAACCCCGTTAAACACAACTTTTCCCACTACTCCTTAACCGATTACAAACAAATAACTTTTTACTTTTCGTTTTTCACTTTTCACTTGATTTATGCCCGTGGATGTGTCCTGTCATAGACAGATTTAAGTCGTTCTGTGGTCAGATGGGTATAAATTTGGGTTGTAGAAAGACTGGCATGTCCTAATAATTCCTGAACTAATCTTAAATCCGCACCGGCATCTAAAAGATGGGTAGCAAATGTATGTCTGAAGGTATGAGGGCTGATATGTTTTGAGATAGACAATAGGCAGGCATATTTCTGAACAATAAGTCCAATCCCTCTTGAAGTTAACCGTCCTCCCCTGGCATTTAAAATTAAGGCCTGGGATGAATTCCTCTTAAGTAACTCATGGCGTCGAGCCAGATATTCTTTAA
Source organism: Nitrospira sp. (assembly GCA_005239945.1). Taxonomy (GTDB): domain Bacteria; phylum UBA9089; class CG2-30-40-21; order CG2-30-40-21; family SBAY01; genus SBAY01. The sequence continues at coordinate 3,517 of SBAY01000126.1, read as the reverse complement.
TAGCCGCCAGGGCATAAGAACCAATAGGGACAACCCGCTCCTTATTACCTTTTCCTGATACATTTACGATTTCGCTTGTCCAGTCTATATCCGTCAGGTTAATACCTACTAATTCACTTACCCTTATTCCGGTGGAATAAAGTATTTCCAGAATCGCCCTGTCTCGTAGAGCCAATACCGTTAAATTGTTTGCTGTTTCAATCAGATTCACGACCTCTTTTGGGTATAGAAAGGTTGGTAGTTTCTGGGCTAATTTTGGGGTAAATATACCTTTGGCAGGATTTGTTTTGAGGTAGCCTTTTTTGCATAAAAATTTAAAATAGGCGCGCAGACTGGCTAATTTTCGAGCAATACTTGAACGAGAATAATTCTCTTTCTGAAGTTCAGCAAGATATTGCCTTATCAGCGAGGTATCAACCTCGGGATGACCTAATTCAAGCCTTGTGTTGGTTACTTTTTTTATAAATTCATCGGTTAGAGACAAATCGGCTCTATAGGCTCGTTGTGTATGATAAGAGGTATCTTTTTCTATTTTTAAATATAACAAAAAGTCATCTAAATATTTCATTCTTATATAAATATCGACAGATCGAATCTACCACTTTAATATATTGTAACCGTTCAGAGTATAATTAGTACTCTGTTACTATTCAATCGAAGAGCAACACAGAGTATTAGGTAGTTATTTCATTAAAGAGAGCATATTGCCCCAATAAGGTTCACCAAAAAATGTGCTAATATTGGTAAATATAAAGATTTAGTTTTTTCATATAAATAACCAAGTAATATACTACTACCAAAAGCTATAATAATCCATATCAAGCAGGATATCATAGGAATATTCGGATATAAAAATAGTAGATGAAAACTATGACGAATAGCAAATAAAGATGTTGTTATGAATAAAGCTTTTTTAAACGGCATTTTTTCTCTAAGATTACCTTGAAGATAGCCACGGTAGAATAACTCTTCACCTATTGGTGCCCAAATAAGTAATGAAAAAATAAAAAATAACTCTCCAGATTGAACAGCTATATTTAATTTTTTACTAACTGTTGTAATAAAAACAGGTAATGCAGCCATTAACGAATAAAAGGGGTTTGTTTCTAAATTAAACTTTTTTAGAATTAATTCATATCCGAAAGTTGTAATTAAGGGATCCCAAACTACTAACATTGCTGAAGTCATTAGAAAAACTTGCCAGTATTGTGAAAATGTTTTTTTGAAAGAGCCAAAATAGCATTTTTTAGCTGTTATAGGAATCAAAATTGTAAGGATTGCATATATCAATATGAATGGGGACCAAGGGAATAAAAAGGTTTCAGCAAGGGCAATTAAGGTTAGTATAACAGAAATTAGTATTGGGTTTTTATTTAGCTTCATATCTTTTGCCTACTAAAAAACAGGGTTCCGTCAAAAGTTTTTGCCTAAAATTCTCTTAACTCTACTGGAATTTCGTGAATTTATTCAATAAAATCACAAAACTTCAGAGTATAACAGTCAAGTCTTAATCTCCATACCTGTTTTTATTATCTCTTTAACAAAATCGTTTCCTTCAGTGAAATCTTCAGGTCTGAAAGGATGCAGTTCAATTCTGGAGTCAATCTTTAATAAAAATGGATTTAGCATTTTGCTGTCATAAAATGGTATTCCTGAAAAATTAGAAGAGATTATAGCAACATCTATATCGCTCCATTTTCCAGCATACCCTTTTGCATAAGAACCAAACAATATGGCCTTTTCAATCCTAATATGGGTTGACTCTACCAATTTAAGGAATTTTTTTAAAACTTCTATTGCTTCATCTGTGACAGTAGCCATTTATACATTTCCTTTATCTTTGTAAAATATTCCTCTGTGAATTCTTTTGTGCAGAGTTTGTAAATAACCTGTTTGTAGTCAGGATACCTTATCTCAACATTAAAACGATTTATCTCTCCTAATAATTGTTTTTGTTCATCTGATAAAGATAAAGTTGTATTTTCTGCCAGCCTTACAAGATTATGAGTCAACGGCGGTGACTCACTTGTATCCCTTGAATAGAATGCCTTTAACACCTTTTCTATCACAAGATGTCCAATAAATAAACACCAGTCATATTTCTTGTTATTAAAAAGTGTCTCAGCCACATCAAAGTCATGTGCTGCAGAATTCAACCAGTAATCAATCCTTTCTTTTTTATCCATATCCTTCTTCTTTCAGAATACCAAGTTCCGTCAAAAGTTTTTGCCTAAAATTCTCTTAACTCTACATATTTTCAGGCAGAACAGTTATTACAAACCATTGTATTCCATAATTAGAATTATTGTATATTACCGATTATCTACCTTTTCATAATTACATCCTTTACGGGCGCAGGTTAATATCTCCATGCCACTTTTACTTTTGCGTTTAACGACCATATAACCACATTCAGGGCATAGTGTTTGAATTGGCTCGTCCCAGGTAGCAAAGTCACATTAGGGTAATTGGGCACGGGGTAGGAGAGGTAGGGGCACATTTTAAGCATTCTATTCATATATTGTTCCTTTTTCTCTTGTCCAATTAACTTAGACAATCATCCAGGATACTTACAGGTGAAAAGAATCCTTTATTTATCATAGCCCTTAATAGATGATTTGCCTCTTCTAAACCAAGAAGATCATTTTGAACCAGATTGGCCAATACCCCAATCGTACCTGACACATTAATCCCTTTTCGCTGTGCAGTCCTTCTGGCATCCAGATCGTCAGTTAACAGTTTATAGTTTCTACATAAGGCAATAGCAATCGAAGAGGCTTCTCCATTGGCAAGTTTACTCCTCATCAAACTGAATTGTTCTTTTTCTACATCTGTTACACAATGAACTTCCTCAAGCCAACTCAGATCACAATCTGGGATTATCCTTTTTCTTACACCAACTTGATATTCCTCTTTGACCTCTCTGGCAATTACCAGTGGTTCAGAAAATGCCTTTTTGAGAAGATGAAGCTTTTCTACACTGGCAAAGTTACTTAAGATTGTATTGTCAACAATGACTTTTGAACTCATTTTTTAAAACTTCCGAGCAGATTTTACCTCTGCTATTACATCTTCTTTAGATAGTTGACGAATTGGAATCCCTTTTTCAACAAATTGCTGTTCTAATTCTCGTCTGGTAAGCCCAAGCATTTCTGCTGCTTTAGCTAAACTAATCTGGTTGTCAAGATAAGCACCAATTACCACTGATTGTTGTAAATCTGGTGCTAATTTCCAGAGCTGTGGCAGAACCCTTTCAAATATTGCTGGATTTTCTCTACTAATTTTTTCAATCTGCTCCATTTCCCAAGAAAGGTCAGTTGAAACACTTCTCAACATTTTTTCCACTCCTTAAAAATCAATTTTACAATCTGATTTAGTATAACATTTACCAGAAGTATTGTCAACTAACTTTTGCACGAATCAGTTCTGAAGAGTAAATTTTCAGGGTTCTTCTTTTTAAGGTAGGATTCGGGGACAAGATGGTATGTTAATTTAAAAAGGGTAGGCTTCGCCTGTG
>SBAY01000077.1 GCA_005239945.1 Nitrospira sp. | reverse complement strand
ATGGTCCTTAAATTATCCAAAATGGGCTATTTTTCGTTATCGCCTACATATGAAAAAAACTTTGTTAAAAAAACAACATCTTGCAAGTTTGTATTACAGGTATCGTAAAGTTTATTACAGACTATCTGAAGCTGAGGTGGGTCTACTCCTTCACGAGATAGCTCCTTTAACAATTCAGCTACTAATTTAGGTTCATAATCTATCCTAACCAGTTTCGCAGGTTTTGTTATTGCCTCTTTTGCCTGGTTATCTGAGAGCCTTTCTAACCGATAGATATGATGGAAGATAGTTGGTATCTTTCCTTTAAATGTGTCCATCTGGGCCAGATAATCCTCTCGCATAGAAAAGACAAATTTTACTTTAAGGGATTTATCATCATAACATTCCATCACCTCATCAATAAATGCTTCTCTATACTCCCTGCTCAATCTAATAAAGAACTCCTCAAATTGGTCAAAGAAGATAACGATTGTCTTTTGGCCAGAGGTAACAGCCTGTTCTAAAAAATGGTGTAAAGAGATTCCCTCTGATACAGGAGAGGCAAGCAGATGATTTACCTGTTTTTTAATTGCTACTGCCGGGTCATCCAATGCTCTAACATAGGCTATCAGATAGCCTTTTTTTAAGACAGGTTTAAGCCCGGCATTTATAATTGAGGTCTTACCTGCTCCGGATTTAGCACAGAGTAGGACCAGGCGAAATGAACCAATTTGTGAGATAAGTCTACTGGTATCCTCATCCCGGCCAAAGAATATCTCAGCGTCTTCCTCCTCAAAATAATCCAGGAATTTATACGGTCTTTGTAAAGTAGTTTCTGCCTTTTCTACCGTTTCTTTCTGAAAATATTTATCTATTAGTTCAGGATAGCCTAACAACAGATTTTCTAATATTTTCCTTTCCCAGTATCTAATTCTATATCGCTTATCACCTTCCATCTTTTCGAGCCAAACCTGGGTATTTGGAGAAAGATGGCTATTTGTTATGAGCAGGAACACATTTGGCTTTTCAGCATCAGCCCAGGCAAGTTTATCGTTTATCTCAGCCCGTGGTATCCCTACAGAACTCCTATACTTACATTCAACAAACCATTTCTCGGATCTTCCCTCCCCATCAGGGTCTCCGCATTCAAATATTGCCTCAATATCCCTTCCTCTATCCCCGGGACCACCATGCCATTTCAGATTCTTATATCGCATAGCCCCAAGCAGATCATAGCACAAGTCTTGAAATTTCTCTCCTAATTCATTTGGCTTAGTATTTGGAGCAAACTTACTCCAATCTATAGAAGTCATAAAGCTCTCCTTATTAATTACTGTAAATGCTTCAGTTATCAGTTAAGATATGGTTGTAATGCGTCAATCAGTTTGTAGTAACCGCATTTATGCGGTGAATCTACCCGCTAAACAGGCTTGCCTGGTAGCGGGTTACTACAAACAGTACAAAGACACGCCTATCCTCAAAACATTAGAAATCAAGTTGCCCAGGGCTATATTTTCCTGCCTCCTCCTTTAATCTCTTTGCCATCCATTCTCCCATTTTCATTCCAAGTGATTTAAAGGCTAAGAGAAACTTATCCTTTATTTTTGTATAAATATCAAGAGCCATTATCTCGTCATAAATATGGGTTGTCTGATTTCTACAATTAATGATTTCAATGAACACATCCTCGTCTTCAACAAATCCCATTTTATAGGCAATCTCAAAACAACTTTTAGGGCTGAAACACTCTAACCCTTCTGAATATCCAATCCTCTTCAGACATTTCCAGACACTCTCAAAGGTAAATTCAAATCTCTGGATAGTGGCATCTCTAATTATTTCGGTCTCTACAGGCTCTTTGCATATCTCATCAAGTTTTTTAAGTGCCTTTTTAAATTTTATAATATCTCTCTCGAGAAGTTCTTTCCCTTGTGCCATATCTTTATTTCCTTCATTGCTATATCCTTAAAATCTGGACTTGCCTTTGCAAAATCAAACACCTGAATCTCTCTTAATGTTTGAACATCCTCCGCTAATTTTAGTCTTAATCTGGCAAAAAGGTTATCAGGAATATCGTTTTGGCACATCAAACCAATATCAATATCCGATGATACCCTTGCCTTGCCGGTGGCATAAGAACCAAAGATAAATACAAAGGACTCATCAGGACTTATATAATTAAAAATTATATCCAGGATTGCACTTCTAATGATATCGCTTATTTGCATTCCTTCTCCAACGAGGCATAATGCCCTTCAGAAATTTGTAATGATTCAAGTAGTGTGCACCTTTGTTACACCATCTAAACGATTACAAATTTTTGGGTAAACACAGGTAAAGTATAACATAGAATTATCACTGTGTCAACCCATTTTTTTGTACACCCTTCGGGATTAAATACAGAAGATGACAGGAAAAAACAAGCAATCCCAAACAGAATAAGGTATTAGTGCCTCTTCAAGATTGTTTTCAGTAGTGCTTTGTAATATAAGTTTCTGACAACCCCCTAACCCCCTTTTTAAGGGGGAATAATAACGTGATAATTATATTCCCCCTTAAAAAAGGGGGTTAGGGGGTTGTTAAAAACTTATATTACAAAGCACTAGTGTAGCAAATAGTCCGGAACAAGCAAATCCCAACCCCGAAGGGGTGACATTATTATATAAAACAATCGTGAAATTTAGATGCGTTTGCCCTGGTTAGGAGGTTGTCTCCCCCCACTGACCCATTACCTGCTATACCTACTTTATTGTCATTATTGCCCCTTCTGAATAGGCATTAAATTCTGGGGCATACATCGATTGTATCGTTGCCGGGGCAACCTTAAAGCTACCCGCCATATTTGCCCTTATTCGGTATTTGAAGGTATATTCGCCCTGGGGCAGTTGTTCAAAAAAGAAGTTCTGACCACTGTCGCGAACCTCTTCATACCAACCAATGCCCAGGTCCCATTTGTATTTTGAGACCGTAGTTTCAGGTTCAAAGCCAGCCGCTCGTGGGTCCCTTAAATGCACATACTCTGCCGGGTGCTTTAATCTTATTGAAATTTGAACCTCAACCTGGTCGCCAACTGAAACTGCTGTCCCTTCTTTTAGCGGTTTTAAGACAAATCCATTATTAGCCGTAGTTTCTCTTTTAAAATACTGACGCGTTATCCTGAATAGGTCGCCTTCTGCGGCCTCTGGAAGTTTTTCTGTTGAAAAATGCCAGCTCGCTGAAGCAAAAAGAACGCCTTTGCCTTCCTTCTCAACCACAATTTTTGACATAGTCGCAGGGTCTATTTTTTCTCCTTCAATAACAACCTGATTCTTTTTACCTGTATATTTATCCGGCTCGAAGATAAAACTTGTTTTTTGCTTACCAATAGTTACTGTTGCATCCTCTCTGATACCCAGAGCAGCCTCTTTTTGAAGATAATGCACCAGTGAATAAATTGTCTCTGCTGTTGCCCGGGTTGATTTCCAGTGATTGAGCTTTTTATTGAGAAATATCCACTGCACCAGACCGTCTAATTTTGGATAATCAGGCATTAATTCCAGAAGTGTTCGTATGGCGAAGGCGTGCGTCTCAATCGTATCGTTATACCAGAGCCAGGCCCTATCCTCAGAAGCCCAGAATGTACCTTCATCTTCTGTATTTTTGGCTGAGTCCATCACACTCTCAAAGACAAGCACTGCCTCCTTTAATCTTCCCATCCTTTTGAGTGTCAGGGCAAGATAACCTTTTAAATAAGGGGAATGTGCCTTCCAATGTGAGAAGCTAAAATCAAGCATCTGTTTACGCTCTGCCTCAGAAAAATATTCGCCATACCAGGACTTATCAGGATAATTTGAAAGGGTGTAATTAAGAAAGGTAATAAATTCCCAGCCGCAATCATCCTTTATCATCCTCTGAACCAGTTCTTCGATGTAATGCCTGTGCATATATTCCCAGGCACGGACTATAATATCCTTAGGGACTTCTACCTGAAACTCAAGTGCCTTAGAAAAACCATAAAGAATATAAAGTGTCATATAAGGTGATGGTGGACCACCAGGAAACCACGGAAAAGCACCAAGAGAAGTCTGCGATTTCTGTAGTTTTGCCAGGGCAGATTTCTTCTCTGCCTCTGCCCGTTGTGGGTCAAGGACATTTATAAGTCCATCCCCTGTTTCTTTTCCACCTCTGGCCATTTCCAGCCAGGGCGTCTCTTCCAGGTGCATCTTCTGATTAGGGTCCATTGTTTCCCAGGCTTCATATTGTGTCTGTCGCTTTGAGAATTCCCTGGTCATCTTCTCAATGGCCGGATATTTTTTGTAAAGGCTGGAGACAATTCCTGTCGAGATAAAATGATTTAATACCTGCTCGGTGCATTCATAAGGATAATTGACCAGGTAGGGTAATGCTTGCAGAACGGTATAAAAAAGTTGAGCATCTATTGTGGCTACAATCTGCTCATTAATAAGTGTCGGGTCATCCATCTTTTCTAAGTCTTTGAATATCATTGTGCGACTGCCTTTATCTTTGAGGGTAACAAAACGGGATTGAATAAGGTGGAATCTGGCGGGAAGGATGGGTAGGGGTCTTATTTCTCCGTCGCTTAAATCCTGAGCAAGACCAACTGCTTTAAGGGCAATAGTCCTGACTTTCTTAGGTACCATAACCGGAAATACAAGATTTGCGCCACCACCAGCTTTGACGACAAAACCTTTCTTTAAATCACTATCTTGTAGGCCGAAGTCGGAAATAATGCTTTGATTGGTTTCCAGGTCAAGTATATCAAAGATTACCTTCCCATTCATTTCATTATCCGAGGCATTGTTGACGACAACCTTTACCTGGGCATAATCTCCTTCTCGCAAAAAGCGTGGTGCATAGAGCCGTACCATAAGGTCTTTGACACTTTTTAGTTCCTTCTGCACCATGCCACCCTTAAGGTCTTTTGTAACGGCATGAACATAAATATTCCAGGAGGTTACTGAATCAGGAACCGTAAATTCAATAGAGCAGAAGCCATCGCTTTCTAAAAGTAAATGCGGCTTAAAAAAGGCTGTTTCTTCAAATCTGCTGCGCAATTCAAGGGCAGGCTCTGCCTCTGGCTTACTTTTGTCACCTGGTGCAGATACATGCATAACCTTAGCCGGCTCTGCTTCTGACTTATTTTCCTTACATACATCCATCATAAGCCCTGCCTCTTCCTCTGCAAATTCGCTGACTTTTCTCTTTAGTCCCTTGAAATAACGCCTACCTCTGTGACCAGGTCCACCAATGCCGTAACTGGGGTAATATTCTAAGCTATCACCATAAAGATACGGATATGAAGGACATGAAGCAAATCCATCGGATTCAAACCACCAGGGATGGGAAATTTCAAGATTAGAATGGACAAAACCTGAATAAGCGTGACTCGGATAGAGAGAAAGGATATGAGGTGGCTGATGCGGCACAAAGAAATCAAGACTCCTGTCATACATATAGGCAAGCAATTCCACTGTTTTAACAGGGGATAAATCCTTTGTTTTTCCTTTTACCTTAACCTTGAATGTTTCCTTCTCTTTTGGTCGTAATTTGTCCCTGAATACTGAAAATTCAAGGGCTAATTCTTTATTGTCCCAGGGAACAAAGACCGTATCGGTCAGCTGGATAAATTGATGGTCACGAACAGCAAGCAAACTTAGCCCAAAACCACCTCTATCCTTTTGTGTAATTGGAATTTTAATGAGTGTGGTTGTCGAAGTTTTGTTTATATACCTTCGTTCAACAAGCTTACCAGCACGCCAGATATTTAATATAAATAACTGCTCCGGAAGGCCTGAATAGGCAAGTATCTTTGTTGTTTCACCTGGTTGGGCAGAATTTGGCTCTGCCTTGAGTATTAAAGGTAAATGAAGACGGAAATCTTCTCCAGTAACAATTATTTCCCTGGAAATTATAAATTTTTCTCCAAAATCATCTCTTGTTTCATAATATAACCGGTAAGCACCTGCTTTGATATTTGATAGGTGTATTTTTGCCTCACCGGTTTCCTTATGGATTGCTTCTCCTTCTTGTTTCTTAGCGTCGTCTTTCCAGTTGAGCATTGCCTCTTCAGGTGAGTATCTGGTATCCCATCGTGGTCTGAGGCGGTCTCCCTCTGTTTGATAAGGCTCCTGGGCATCTTCTAATTTTATTATGGGTTGCTCTGCTGGAAGTAATGTTTTTTCAGGTTGTTTAAGTCTGAAAAGTTGCCAACTGCCTTTGCCTGGTCTGGGCAAACCATCCAGGTTTGTCCTTATGATTGACAGAGAAACGCCTTCTCCTTCGATAAAAAATTGCCGTTCGCTTCTAATGGTTGCTTCTACGCAGATAAAACCAAGCCGAAATGAACGGCCTGTTGAGCGTGTCTCGCCACCTTCATCGGTTACATCAGCATTTACAGAATAACGATAGGTTATATTTTTAGATTTTTTGCTCAATCTTTCATCTGCTGAAGGTGTAAATGTTAATTCAAAACTGCCATCTTCTTTAAGGGTTGTAATCCCTGTGGCAATTGTTTGAATTTCTGTCCGAGGTAATGGATAATGCCAGCAGTAATAACGCCACCAACAGGGGTAGATAGGTTCGCGGGTTACTCGCCATTTGACATTTCCTGAGGTAACCGGCAGACCAAAGTAATAAAGTGCTTCACCGCTCAGCGATGCTTGTTTATTCAGACGCAGAGGCAGGTGCGGGTCTTTTATTTTCACCTCAAATGTCGGCCGCTTATACTCCTCTACCTGAATATTGGCATGTCCATTGGGTGAAGTTCGGATAGACCATTGTCCCAGGAGTCTTCCGGAAGGGATGTTGAAATCTCCGGCGGCTGAGCCAAATTCATTTGTCGTCACAAGTTTTGTTTCCACCACTTCATTGTTTGGGTCACAAAGTTCTACCGTAACTTCGGCTGAGGCCATAGTCTTAAAATCACCTTGCGAAGCCTTACCTTTGTAAGCGATTACCTTCCATTGAACTCGCTGTAAGGGGCGATAGACACTCCTGTCCGTATATATCAGTGTGGCTACTCTTTCTCCTTCTAAAGAAGGACTGGAAAGGGCAAAATATTTTAAATCAACAGAGACATCCTTGTCTTTCCTGGCTACAATGAAAAAATTATAATGTTCGCGTTCTTTTTTATATTCAAATGAAACCAGGCCATTTGAATCTGTTCTTTGGGTCTCCACAAGATGATGTTTATTTTTCCAGTCATATTGGTAGAGTGAAACCTCTACATTAGAAATAGGCAGGCCACTGCCTCCTGAAAAAACTATAGATTCCAGGATACTTTCCGAGCGCTTTTGGGTGACTATAACCAGGTCGGTTAATATGAAATTTACAGCCAGGATTTTATTATCATTTCGAGAAAAATCCTTTTTCCCCGAGGCCGCTATGACATAGAGACCCTTATTTTTTATGGGGGGTTTCAGGTATGTTTTGTGCATCTTATAATCCGGTGTGGGAGGCAATGAAACCTCCCATTCATTTAAAGGTTTTTTGTCTTGAAAAAGTTCTCTTGTGTTGTGCCACTCAGGAAGAATGTTGTAATCCTGTGCCTTTTTAATCTCTTTAAGAAGATTAAAAGGATAAGCACGAAAATAGAGTTTTGAAAGGTTCTGGTGCTTTATTTCAATGGAATTTTTATCCTCACCATCGCTTAACATAGCCGTAAGTTGATAATCCGCCTGCTCAATCGATTTCATAATAGAAATACACATCTGTGCACCGAGGCTATGGGGATAAGGTTTACTGCCTTCTTCGGCGATACTGTGTGCCCGAATAAGGTTATCCGGTGTATCTTCCTGCTTAATAAAAGAGGCAAGTTGGGCCATACCAACTGCCCACCATTCTTTATCCTTTATTTTTTCAAGCTCCTTTTCAAGGTTTTTCTTAATGATTTCGCGGTTTGCTTCATTAGTAAATGAGGGGTGAAGCGTTTTAAGTTTAGTTAAATGTGCCTCGAAGCCAGCCTCTCTTCTTCCTGAATCTTTATGCCATTTTCTCAGGTCGTCAAGGATAGAGCAGGCTTTAGTCAGGGGATGAATGTCCGGTTTAGTCAGTGAAGATGATTCTGTATCTTTTATAAGTTCTTCCAGATTAAGGAGATAAATTTCATTGTGATGTCCTGGTCGCCAGAGTGTTGTCTCGGAAAGAAGCTGAACATAAAGATATGAGACTGCATCCCTGAGAGTTCCCCGAATATGAGCTGGGTAATTATTGGGGGTGATGTATTCGGCGAGTATTCCTATGTTTTGACTACCCAGTCTTTTTCTTTGGTTCCATATCTGGTTATAGGCAAGCTGGGCTTCATTGTAAATTTCATCTTTTGTCCATGCCTTGAGGTCTATTTTTCCTTTAGTTTCAACCTTTTCACGCTGATTTATCTCCCATGAATACATGGAGTAATAGTGAATAAGGCTGAAGGCGTAGAATAAATTAAGTGTTGTTTGCGAAAGGATATCTGGGGGCCACTCTTCTTCTTTAAGAAAAGCAACCGCTGTCTCATAGCCGTGGAGGGCTATTCTTAGCTGGGTTGCCTTTATAAGGCATCTGGTCCATTCTTCTGTATCCTTTTTCTTCTTAACCTCTTCAAGCAGGAGCAGGACTTCTTTTGAAGCCGCCTCGTATTTCTGCTCGTCTATGAGTTTTTCGATAGCCTGCCAGTGCCCTGTTTTTGAAGCTTTACCTTTCCATTTTTCATCAGGGCATACCGACTTTTGCTCTTGACTATTTTCCATAATTGCAGACACCATTCTCCCCCCGGCCATGGTAACAATTATAAAAGAAAAGAAACAGCCGAAAATCATTATTGCTTTGTGTAGATTTTTGGGACGATTTATTTTCATTGTTTTTCCTGTGATTTTTATTGGGAATTGGAAAAACGTAACCGTTCAGGTGTCAGTTGCCGGATAATTTCTGCCACAAATTCTGCCACGAAGGCACTAAGACACGAAGGTTCACTAAGATTTATAAAATTATCCATCCTTTTCTTTCTTCTTCAACTTCAGAGGAATTTAAAATCTTCCTTGTGCATCTTTGTGTTTTTATGTCTTTGTGGCAAATTTCTTAAGTTTTTTCATGCCTACCTGAACAGCAACAGCGTTACGGGAATGCCTATTCCTTGTTTCACAAGCCCTGCTTCATACATGCCTATTTTCCCTCCTTAAAACAGTTCAAAAACAGGATTTAATTTTAAGATAGACATCTTTAGGTGTAATAAAAACCCCACCCGGCTTACCATAAAAATGCACCGGTGTCTTTCCCGCAACAGCCAATCTTACATCTTCGACCATTTGTCCTAAATTCATCTCCACTACTAAAAAAGCCTTTGGGTTAGATTCGCTTATAATTTTACCTGGAAAGGGAAATAATGTTATGGGTCTAATCAGTCCAGCTTTTATGCCTTCTTTTCGAACACGAATTATTGCCTCTTTACAAATTCTGGCAAGGGGACCAAAGGCAATAATTATTATCTGGGCATCTTCAATCTGCCAGGTTTCATAGGCAATTTCCTTTTGCATCTCCTGATATTTTTTGTGCAGTTTCCAATTATGTGCCTCTAATACCGGTGGGTCAATATACAACGACCTGATTATATTTGGTTCTCTGTTTTTGGCACCGGTTAGTGCCCATGTTTTAGGTGGCAGTTCAACCTTTTCAATGGGCTTCAACTCAACCGACTCAATCATCTGTCCCAAAAGTCCATCGGCTAAAATCATTACCGGATTACGGTAGGTATCAGCCAGGTCAAATGCCTTTTGGGTCAGGTTAATTGCCTCCTGGACTGAGGCAGGGGCTAAAACAAGTAAATGGTAATCACCATGACCACCACCTTTTACTGCTTGAAAATAATCCGCTTGAGAAGGGGCAATATTGCCCAACCCAGGCCCTCCCCGGGCAACATTTACAATTACACCGGGTAATTCACATCCAGCCATATAGGAGATACCTTCTTGTTTCAGGCTGATTCCTGGGCTGGAAGAGGAAGTCATTGCCCGAGCACCTGCCGCCGCCGCACCAAAAACCATATTTATGGCCGCTAATTCACTCTCTGCCTGCAAGAAAACTTTACCAATTTGAGGCAGTCTTTTAGCCATGTAGGCAATTAATTCATTTTGTGGGGTAATAGGATAGCCAAAGTAACAATCACAACCGGCTAATATTGCCGCCTCAGCCATCGCCTCATTCCCTTTCATCAATACCTTACTCATCTGAACACCTCGATAGCTATATCCGGACAAATCACGGCACAAAGGGTACATCCGCTACATTTATCAGAAGAAATAAAAGAGGCTGGACGAAAGCCTGCCGGGTTTAATTCTTCACTCATAATAATTAAATTATGAGGACAAACGGTGGTGCACAATTCGCACCCTTTACATTTATGACTATCAATTACTATCTTTGCCATAATCAATTTACCAACTCAGAGGCAGGCACTACCTCAATTCCATACCTTTTTAATTCAGGCACCATCTCTGCCAATGCCTCGGCTGTGGCGCCTTTAGTCGCATGTCCTATGCCAATGGCATAACCCTTACATTTAGCCCGATAGATAAGTTCATATATTCGCTCTTTCACATACTCCTTACTGTTTATATTATCTAAGAAAACATCACGCTTATTTGTTCGTTGTGCACTGAGTTTAGCCAATTTATAGGCTACTGATTTGCCTGTAGTTACACTATCGATAAAATAAAGGTTCTTTGCCTTCAGCGTATCTATGACAAACGACATAAGTTCTTTGTCAACCGTAGCCTTAGACCCCATATGGTTATTAACGCCCACGACATGGGGAATATCATTTATTGCCTCGGTAAGCTCTTTTTCTACCACTTCCTTTGACATCCCGGTGAGAATAGCATATTTATATGGATCCATGTTATGATTGGCTTCACATAATTTATCTTCCTCCGTAATTTTTGAATTACCACAATATTCCATAGGCATATGGAGCATTACCTCCATGCCATTCTCATAAGCCATGTTAGCGATTGCCTTTGAATATTTCAATCCTGGTAGAACACTAAAGGTTAAAGGAACCTGTGTTTGGAAGAAGAGTTTGGTAAAGCCATTGGTAGAATAGCCGGCGTCATCGAGAATAATGGCGATTTTAGCGGTTTTTGTGCCCATTTTATTAATCAGACTTAAGTAATAGGGTAGAACCTCTTTCTTTATTTCGGTCTTCTCTGTTACTTCCGTTTTTTTGCCTGACACCTCTTCTTTAACCTTTTGCCTTTCTGTTACTTTGGGTACTTTGAGTAATTTCTCTTTCAGTTCTTCTTCGGCAAGCTCAATTTCTTCCGGGGTAGGAATTTCTTTAGGAATTTGAAGATAAGCCATAGCCAGGGTAAAACTAAAAACACAGACAATAACAGCTAACCCTGTTGTTATGCCCAATAATAAACCATCCTTTTTCATCAAAACCTCCAAATCAGGTAAATAGACTGATGGTAGCTAATCAGCTTTTCAACCTGATTATTTTATCATAACAAATAGTAGTCTGTCAAGATTTTTATTTTGAGAGCCAGAAATTCCCTAACTTTTAGCAATGATTTAAAGAAGTGGATATTTTGAGGGGGAAAACTTTTTGAAAGTGGTTTAAAACCACACAGGTTTTCCCCCTCAAACTTCCTTTTTCCAAAACTTTTTAACCACAAGAGTATAAAATTTTATTTACCCATTTATAAGAAATGGGGTAAATAAAATTTTATACTCTTGTGGTTAAAAAGTTT
>SBAY01000004.1 GCA_005239945.1 Nitrospira sp. | reverse complement strand
TTCTACTTTCCAATTTCAAATTTCAAGTTGTGAATGACTACAAAATTTGTAAAAGTTCAGGTATTCAATTATTTTTACCCACAAATTTTACACGCACCCAGGTCAACAAAGGATTTGACAAAAACGAATTAATTTATTATACTCTTTTAGGTAAAAGAGAGGGAAATTCAATGGTAAGATTTATCATCATTATAAGTCTTTTTGTTTTATTTGTGATAATAGGAATTGGAGTAAGGGGTATTATTACCTTTATAGGCCCCCTGCCTGATTTAAAGCCGGTGTTGAAATATGAAGGGATGGAGGTATGTAAATTCCCTACTAAAGTTTATTCCTTAAATAATGAATTAATAGCTGAATTTGCAGAAGAAAAACGGGAAGTGGTAAGCCTGGACAATATCCCAAAGCTATTAAAAGAGGCATTTGTTGCGGTGGAAGACAAACATTTCTATAAACATAAAGGGGTTGATGTCTCAGGTATTCTACGGGCATTTCTGGCTAATATCCGGGCAAAAAAAATAGTTCAGGGAGGAAGCACAATTACTCAGCAGTTAGCCAGAAATGTATTTTCAATGTATGAAGACACATACCGAAGAAAAATAAGAGAGATAGTGCTCGCTTTATTAATCGAGCGAAAATTAACCAAGAATGAAATATTAGAAAGATATTTGAATAAAATATATCTTGGTCATGGGAATTATGGAGTTGCGGAGGCTTCATCATATTATTTTGATAAGCCGGTAAAAGATTTAAACCTGGCTGAAATAGCTCTGTTGGTTGGCATACCACCTTTCCCGGAATATTATTGTCCCATTAATTATTCACAAAATGCGGCTGAAAGACAGGCGTATGTATTGAAACGAATGGAAGAAGAAGGGATAATTACCTCAGAACAAAGGCTCAAGGCAAAAGAGGCATTTGCTATTTTAATAAAGGAAATGGCTAAGAAGAAATTTGACCAGACAAAATCTACATTTAATAACGCACTTTATTTTACTGAGTATATTCGCCAGATTCTTTACCAGGAATATGGAGTAGATGCCGTTTATGCCGATGGATTAAATGTTCAAACGACATTGGATTTAAAGATGCAGGAGGCGGCTATAGCGGCTCTTGGAAATGGATTAGTATGTCTAAATCAGGTAAAGAAACCAGGTGAGCTGCGAATAGAAGGGGCACTTTTAGCCATTGACCCAACCACCGGATATATTCGGGCAATGGTTGGAGGCTCTGGATTTACCCCATCCAATCAATTAAATCGTGTCATACACGCTAAAAGACAGATAGGCTCTACATTTAAACCTTTTATTTATGCCACTGCTATCGACCAGGGTTTTACCCCTGCAGATATTCTTGATGATTCCCCTAAAACCTACTTAGGGGCTAAAGGCAAGGATTGGAAACCAACTAATTATGATAATAAATTCTATGGCTGTGTTACTTTAAGATGTGCTTTAGAACTTTCTCTTAACCTGGCTACGATTAAATTATTAGAGGAGATAGGGGTAAATAATGTCATTGAGTATGCCCATAAAATGGGAATTAAAAGTGAACTGCCTCCTGATTCGTCATTGGCATTGGGAACAGCACAAGTTACCCTCTTAGAGATGATGACTGCCTTTGGTGTCTTTGCTAATCAAGGGATTAAGGTTGAACCTATGGCTATAAAATCTATTAAGGACCGTAACCAAAAGCTATTAGAAAAGCGAACAACAAAAAAGGAAAGGGTTATCTCTCCACAAACCGCTTACCTGATGACCAGTATGTTAGAAGGTGTAGTTCAACGGGGAACGGCAAGAGATGCGATTGGTAATAAAATAGATAGGGCGATAGCCGGCAAAACAGGCACAACAAATGATTATGTTGATGCCTGGTTTATTGGTTATACCCCAGAGTTAGTTGTAGGGGTCTGGATTGGTTATGACTCCGGGCAAAAGAGTTTAGGCCCTGGTCAGTCAGGTGGAGTGGTAGCCGCTCCTATCTGGACAGATTTTATAAAAAGAATCCTTCCTTTATTGGAATCAACCGCCTTTTCAACAGACTTCCCCGTACCAGATGGGATTAAATTCGTCAATATCGACTCTGCTACCGGTATGTTGGCAACCAAACATTGCCCACAAACCCGATATGAGGTATTTATCGAAGGCAATCTCCCTACGCAATATTGTAGTTATCACAGTGAAGCAGGAAAGACAAATGAGAATTAATTGCCTTTGAACCTCTACAGCAATTTTCATTTTAACCACAAAGAACACAAAGAGCACAAAGAATTTTAAGAAGTTATTGGAGTTTAGGCTTTAGCCTTTTATTGCAACGGATGATAAAATTCTAAAGAATTAACTCCATAATTAGAAGTGCTGTCACCATTGAATCTTTATTGACATAAAGTGGTTTTTGTGATATAATAGATTTTGAAAGGAGGGGATGTATCGTCGAGAGCGTTCTTACTTACAGCAGGGAGGTAAAAAAAGATGAAAGAATTTGAATGGTTAGGAAAACATCCTGAGGAAAAGGCAAAGTATAAAGGAGAGTACATTGCGGTAGTGGGAGAAAGAATTGTAGGCCATGGGAAAGACCCTAAAGTGGTAATTGAGGAGGCAAAAAAGATATCTCCTAAACCACTAATTGTTAAGGTGCCAAAGAGTGAGTTGATGATAGTATGAGAAAATTTAAGTTTCATATAGAGAAGGAGTTATCACCAATATTTGGAGAAATTTGGAGACCATATGCTACAGTAGAAATAGCAAAGGAAGAAGAATTTATACCATACGAGACGTTAGTTGATTCTGGTGCAGATATTACTCTAATTACAAAACTAACAGGGGAGTATTTAGGGTTAAAAATTGAAGAGGATGATAAATTTCATGACCTTAGTGGTATAGCAGGTGAGGTGGTTCCATCTATAATAAAGAAGGTGAGGATGAAAATTGAAGATGTGGAATTTGAAGCAAGAGTAGGTTGGGCAATGACTGAAGAAGTCCCATTAGTGTTAGGAAGATTAGACATATTGAAGAAGTTTGATATTGAATTTAAGGAAGAAGAAGGAAATGTGATTTTTAAGCTAAAACAATAGAAGTTGCCAATGTGTGTAGTGCTTTCTCCCTAATGATTTGATTAAACTACGAAACACGCGAAAGACACGAAAAAATTAAAAATTAAAGGATGAGAGAGTAGTTTTTCCTTAATTTTTAACTTTTAACTTTATTCATCAGTTGAATAAGGACAGAGCAGTAGTGCCTCTTCAAGATTGAAAGTGTAAGTTAGCAGTAAGAGTAGAAATATTAATCTTTCTTCCATCTACAGATTGAAATTGGAAATTGGAAAATAGAAATCAGAAAAAGAAAAGAAAATTTCATCTATTTTTCCTTCTA
>SBAY01000156.1 GCA_005239945.1 Nitrospira sp. | reverse complement strand
TATGCGTGGGATTTGGTGCTGAGATGGTTGCTAACCTTTACTCAGACCAGACTTTCACTGATAAGAACTAATAAACTTGCTCGGCACACTCATTTTTTACCTCCTCGTATAATTAAAAATTATGAATTAAAAATCAAAAAAGGGGAAAATATATGAATTAAAAATTCTTTTATCTTCCTTCAATTTTTAATTTTTAATTACTTAATCTCCTTTAAATTATTATATCACTCCAATCTAAAAATGTCAATGAAAATTTAGGCTAAAAAGTAACCGCTCAGTTATCAGTGGGGTAAACATAGATAGATTTTTTAACGCCGAGTGCACAGAGGTCTCGCAGAGTTCGCAGAGATGAAGATTTTTCTTTGTTTTTCTCTGTGTCCTCGGCGGATTCTCTGCGACCTCTGCCTTAATCTTCCCACCGTTCACTGAGCGGTTACACAAAGGCAAAAAGGGGTTGAACCTTATTTTGCTTTCAGGTCCAACCCCTTTTTTAAAAATCATCGTTGTTATCTTACGCCCTGTGAAAATTAGAATCTAACATTCACAATCGCCTTGATTCCATCTTTATCATTCAGATTATCCTTATCATCCTTTAATTCAGTCTTAATATACTCCGCCTTTAAATAAGCATTGTCGCAGAGCTTATAGCCAACACCAAGTTCTAATCTCTTTTGTTTAATTCCTTTCACCGTTATATCTGATATTGCAGGATTAATTGAAAATGATGAATCTTGTTCACTCTGGCGAACTGCAACCCACCATGGTGTCTCACCATTACCATACACCATCTCAAGCACTAAATAATCAATATCAGCAGTCTCAACCGTCTTCTCACTATTATAAGTCTCATCATACTTTCCCTCTACATTTGCAAGAGCGGCGGCGAGTTTCCATAACCCTGTTTTATAGGCAACATCAACTATCCATGCGGTTACCTCATCTGTTGCTCCAGTTACATCAGCCATATCATTGGTATAGTAAGTACCTGCCAAACTCAGACCTTCAACTGCTGGACAATCACCTGAGAAATTGAGTGTCATAGCCTTATCGCTATTAGTGTCTTTGCAGGCTGGTTGCAGACCACCTATTTCCTCACTATCACAACCGTTTGTTATCCCCAATTTACAGGTAACTGACTCAAATACTTTAGTAATGAGTAATCCATCATCTACGCATAAATCTTCCATATTATCTGCTAATAGTGAGTTGAAGATTAATGGATTGTTCATAGTATTAGCACCTTCTGATGCCTTGGCCAGTTCTGCACCTAATGGTAATTGGACACGACCAATCTGGATGGAGCCATCTGGGATAAGCAGGTCAGTGATTTCCACATAGATACATCTCTTGAACACTTTACAATCGGTACAAACCGACCGAAGTTGAGCAACCCCAACCACTCCATCACATACATCTGCCTTGACATCGAGATTGAGTTTTATATTGGAGAATTGAGTCTCATCACTTTCTTTATCACTTGGGACAGTGGCTGTTCCGTAATCCATCTTCTCAATCCCGGTCATGATATTGCCTGACCACTCTATCTCTGCAAAAGCTGGCATAGCCACAAACACCACTACCAGGCTTGCTAACAAATAAGTTAAAGTCTTTTTCATTTTTTCTGTTCCTCCTTAAAAAGGTTTTTATTCTTTCAGGTGTGGACGATTACAAGGTATTTTACCTTGGGAAAGTCGCACCTTTAAAGATTTTAATTTTTACCTTGTACCTATAATTTTTTCAGCCCGGCAAACAGTTTGGAGGAACTTTTTCACCACCTTTTTTTGCAAGATTGGGCAGGTACTAAGGTACTCTTTCTTTATATCCTATTTTTTAACCGTAAAGATTTATCTTTTGCTTTTTCAGGAAAATCATATCACCTTTAAGTGCCTATTCCCCGAAAAAGTTCGGGTTTCTGTCGCCCTATTATTGGAAGCCTCAACGAGTTTGAGGACATTCCCCGAACAAGTTCGGACTTCCAACTTTTTGGCGTAGGCACTAAATATCCCCGCCAATAATTATAATGTTGGGATACCCTTTCTTTTTTTCCTAAAGAGTTTCTCACTGATAAATCCTTACGGATTATCCTGAGTATGTTAGATAACAGGCTGGCAGCCTGTCCTACTATCAGATGACAGGCTGAAAGCCTATTTTACAATAAGCCAGCGACCTGCATTGCTTGAGCAAATCTTATTTCTTTAGTTGCATATTGTTGTAATGCCAGCTCGACTTTCTTCTGCTGGAGTGCTAACTCTTTTAACGCATGAATAGTAGGTAATAAAGCTGTCCTGCGGTCCCAAAGTATAAATCCCATTAAAGCAAGCATTCCTGTCCACATCATTCCAAAACCCCACATCATAATATTTTTCAATTCATCTATTTGTCGTTGTAAGCCATCTATTTGTCGTTGTAAGTTTTTTTGGTTATCATCTATTTGTCGCTGTAAGTTTTTTTGATTATCATCTATCTGACGTTGTAAGTTTTTTTGATTTTCTTCAATCCTGGTCAATCTTTCTATTAATTCTTTGGACGAAATACCTAACTCCGCTCCTGATTGCGTCCATCCAGATTTTATCGAACACCCCAACATTAATATAACAATTATAAATCCTAATATCCACTTTTCCATACCTTTTTAATTTTTACCTCTATTTTAATTTATATTATCACATCCCCCCTTATTTGTCAAGTATTTTTTTAAATTTTCTTCGATTTTTTATTTTTACATACTCCTTCTTTTCCATTATCGGCAGAATAATGCCAAATCTTTAATTAATTTTCCTGGGAAGAAAAGGTGAGTTTTAAGATAAGAAGCAAGTTAAGAGACTCCATTTTCTCTGTCTCACCCTTTTCTCAAGTACTTCCCTCATATACTTAATTCAAGTGTCTATACAGAGAAAAATTCATTAAAAATAGGAGGTTAAAATCATTATCTTTCTCCAGTTTTGTATAATCATATCATATATTTTTAAATTTGTCAAGTATTTTTTTACATATTTAACAAAAAATTTTTTATTAAATGTCTATCCGAAAAATTGATGGATGCCTCAACTTGTTGAGGACATTCCCCGAACAAGTTCGGGTTTCCAACTTTTCGGATAGGCACTAAGGTAAATAACTACACGGGTCCTGGGCTATAAATCCTTTCCAGACCTCAAAGTGGAGATGAGTGGTGATTGCGTTTCCTGTCTGGCCTACTTTACCAATCACATCTCCCTGTTTAACCCTCTGTCCTTCATGAACTAAATTTACCAAATTATGGGCATAGACGGTTGTAAGGTCATCATTATCATGAGTAATAATAATGGCATTCCCATATCCTCGATAAGTATTCTTACTATAAGTTACTACTCCATCTGCGGCGGCTTTTATGAGGGTTCCCAATTCAGCTTTAATATCTATCCCATTGTGCATCGAATTACCTCTCATTCCAAAGTATGAAATAATTTTACCTTCTATAGGCTGGATGAGTAATTTTCGTTCTGATATTGAAAGGGCTTGAGGGGGAATATATTCTTCCTTAGATGTAGCAGGAAGACATACATCTACAATTTTAGGTGGAACATAGATATCTACATTCAATATCTCTGTTGCTCCGGGAATGAATATTTGCTGACCTATTTTTATACTGGTGATATCTTCGATTTTGTTTATTTTAATAAGTTCTTCTACCGAGACACCATAGGTTTTTGCAATTCGCCAGAGTGTTTGTCCCTTCTCTATCTTATGATAAACACCCTTTTGTGCCTCTAAACTCCAATAATAAAAAGGGGTATGGACACACCCAACAAGGAAAATAGCACACCAAAGAATAATTAAGATACCTTTTTTCATCGTTTTTCCCCTTAAGAGTCAGACCAGTCTGACCTGTCTGACTAGTCTGACTTTTTCAAGCGACGATTACCTGTAAAAAATTAGTTGTCTTTGGGACTCCTACCGGAACACCACCAGTAATAATTATTTTATCTCCAGAACGAAATATACCAAGAGACTTAGCCGTCTCAATTGCTTTTTTGAGCATATCATCAGTATTATCAAACTGTTCTGATTTAATAGGATAAACACCCCAGACAAGGGTTAATTGTCGGACTGTATCTAAAGATGGACTAACCGCTATTATTGGCACTGAAGGTCGATATTTAGCGAGCATCCTGGCCGTCATCCCCGACTGGGTACAGGTGATAATAGTCGATACATCTAAATCCATAGCCATTTGAGCCGTAGCAAAACCAATAGCTTCAGTAGTATTTAAACGCCGTAATTCTATCTTATCCTTTAATATAGCCTCATACTCTAAGGCCTGTTCTGCCGCCTGAGCAATCTCTACCATTGTTTTAACACATTCTACAGGGTATTTCCCTGTCGCTGTTTCCGCAGATAACATAAGGGCATCTGTTGAATCAAAAACAGCGTTGGCAATATCCGCTACCTCTGCCCGGGTGGGAATATCTTCCTCTATCATAGATTCCAGCATTTGCGTAGCAGTAATAACCGGCTTACCCAATAGATTTGCCTCTAATATTGCCCCCTTTTGCACTAATGGCACCTTAGCCAATGATGTCTCAATCCCTAAGTCACCTCGGGCTATCATTATTCCATTTGCCATTTTAAGTATCTCGCTTATATTCTCAACAGCCTCTTTCTTTTCAATCTTGGCAATGATAGGGATTTTTCTTCCAGGTTTTAAACCTGTCCCAGGTTGTAAAGCTGTTTCTTTTAATAGTTTCTGCAAACCTTTAATATCCTCTACGCCTCGGACAAAAGACAGGCTTATTAAATCTACCTCCTCTTCAATACCAAAATTCAAATCCTCTATATCCTTTGGAGTAAGAGAAGGAATAGAAAGTTTAGTTTGTGGAAGATTTACCCCTGCGTGTGATTTTAATTCACCACCTCTGACCACCTGGCAAATAACCTTCACCATATCGTGCCTGATTACCTTTAGTTCTATTTTACCATCATCAATAAATATTGGGTCACCTATATTTATCTCTTTGGGTAGCCGTTGATAGGAAATAGAGGCTGTATTTTCATCCCCCTCTATCTCATTAGTGGTTAAGGTAAAAACAAAACCTTTCTTTAGAACAATCCCTTTTTTTACACTCCCAATCCTAATTTTAGGTCCGGTTAAATCTTGCAAAATACCTATAGGTTTATTGAGCTCAGCCGATATTCTTCTAATATTTCTTATCACCTCAAGATGTTCTTTATGTGTCCCATGGGCAAAGTTTAATCTAACAACATCCATCCCAGCTTCAGCTAATTCCTTTAATACCTTATGAGAACTGCTCGCAGGACCAATAGTACAAACAATCTTTGTCCTTTTCATTAAAATCAATAACTCCTCTTTAGATAAAGATCAATTAACATTATACAATGGAAGGCTTAAAATGTCAACTAAAAACATTACAGAAATTTAACCACCAATTATACGAATTTTACGAATTAGACAAAAATAAAGACAATGATGCTTTACCTGTTTCACTTATTACTTCATCCATCATTTGTATTTATTCCTTCCATTCGTAAAATTCGTCTAATTTATAGTTAAAATTTCTTGACGAACTCGATAAAATCTGGTAATATGTCGTTCAGCCATCAGCTTTCAGTATTCACTCAGAAAGACAGAAAAATCGGGGAAAAGCAAACCCCACGATGAGACACCTTTTCCCTTGTGTAACCTAACTCCTTTAAAACTGATAGCTGAGGGCTGATACCTGAACGCTTCCGGTAATATTAACAATATTTCTGATAAAAAGAGGTAGACATTAAGATGAACTGGAGATTGAGACAGAAAATCAAAAGATTATTAGATGAGGAAATAGGTACCTATTATAAGGATAAAAGGGATGTATCGGTTGTTCTTGTCTATCCAAATACATATTATGTGGGTATGTCTAACCTTGGATTTGCGACCATCTACCACTTATTAAATAAAAGAGAAGACACCTGGTGTGAGCGGGGGTTTTTGCCAGACAAAGAAGACAGGCAGGAGTTCTTAAATTCCTTACTGTGTAGTCTTGAATCTCAAAAGCCTTTGAATGAATTTGATATAATTGCCTTTAGTGTTGCCTTCGAATTAGATTATTTCAACATCCTGACTATCCTAAAGTTAGCGAACATCCTTCTATACTCCAGGGAGCGAAAGGTTTTTCCTTTAATTATGGCTGGTGGAACAGCAGTTACAGCCAATCCAGAACCATTATCCCCATTTATTGATATATTTATCATTGGAGAGGGAGAAGAAGTTGTCAATGAGGTTATGGATGTTTATTTAGCTTTACGCCATCAACGAGGCAAATCTCCTGCTCGAGAAAAACTACTGTTTGAATTAAGTCAGATTGAAGGGGTTTATGTGCCATCTTTGGGCAAAAAGGAATTCAAACGAAGATACATTTCCTCCTTAGATTCTTATCCTGCCAACTCCTGCATCGTGACTAAAAATACCGAATTCAGTCAGATGTTCCTGATAGAGTTAACCCGTGGTTGTCCGCAGGGGTGTAAATTCTGCCTGGCAAGCCATCTCTATAAACCATTTCGTTACAGAAGTTTTGAGGTTATCATGAATCAGGTAAAAGAGGGGCTCAAATGGACTAAAAAAATGGGTTTAATAGGCGGCGGTATTTCCTATCATCCTGATTTAATTAAAATATGTCGGGAGATAAAAATACTTGGCGGCGAGGTATCCTTATCTTCACTGCGACTTGCTTCGATTACCCCTGAATTGATTAGTATTTTGAACCAAAAAACCATTGCCGTAGCACCAGAGGCAGGTTCAGAGCGACTCCGTAAATTAATTAATAAACCCATCTCCGAAGATGTGATTCTGGAAAAAATAGCCATAATTAATTCCTCCTCTCTTATTCTTTCTTCCCCATCCTTTACCTTAAAGCTTTACTTCCTGATAGGACTTCCAACAGAAACCCAGGAAGATATTGAGGCATTAATTAATTTAGTTGCCAAAATTAAAGCCGGCTTCAAAAGGGAATTAGTTGTCAGTATCAATCCATTTATCCCTAAACTCAATACCCCTTTTCAAGATATGGCAATGGATAATAAAGAAAATTTGAATTCGAAATTAAGGTATATCCGAAAAAATCTACCAGGGATAAAAATAATCAGTGAAGGGATAAAAGACTCTATCATGCAAGCCAGATTTTCAATAGGTGATGAGAAAGTAGGTGAATTCCTGTTACATTAAACATGTAATGCCTTAGTTATCAGTTAATACCAAATGAAATTTTGGATTTTGGATTTTCGATTTTGGATTAAGGATATTAAGATTCCTCAATCCAAAATCGAAAATCCAAAATT
>SBAY01000109.1 GCA_005239945.1 Nitrospira sp. | reverse complement strand
GGGGAAGAGAGGGGTTTAAGGGGAGAGAAACACTTTTTTCAAAAAGGGTTTCTCTCCCCTTAAAAAACACCTCTCTTTAAACTACTACTAAAAGTTGGGGAATTTCTGGCCGTAAAAAATTATTCTTTACAAATTCAACAAAAAATGTTATAATAAAATCAACGCTTAAAAAATGCAAGAAGTATAAATGGAACATGAGTTAATAGAAAACAAAGAAGGATGTGAAGTAACACTAAAGATTACTATTCCTGCAGAGGAAATACATCAGCAATTTAATAAAGAATATCATAAATTAATGCAGACGGCTAAGGTAGCAGGTTTTCGACCCGGTAAAGTCCCGCGGCAGATTTTAGAGGCACGATATGGCCCAGCTGTAGAAAAAGAGGCAATAGAAACTCTTATCAATAGTTCTTATCAAAAAACGATAAGGGAAAAGAATATCCATGTAGTTTCGCGCCCTACAATAGAAAACATAAACTATGTTAATAAAGATGAACCTTTATCTTTTACAGCTAAGGTAGAGATAAAACCAAAGATTGAATTGAATAATTATAAAAAGATTCCGCTGAAGAAACAAGTAACCAAAATTACCGATAAGGATGTTCAAGATGGACTTCGTCGCCTTCAGGAAAAATATGCAGAAATAGTCAGTGTTGAAAAACCTATAGGAAAAGATAGCCTGGTTATTTTTGATTTTGAAGCCTTCAAAGATAAAGAACCCTTACCTGATGGAAGACAAAAAGACTTTTTATTGGAAATGGGTAGAAATGTCTTTCCCCCAGAATTCGAACGACAATTATTAGGTATGAAAAAAGGGGATGGAAAAGAATTTAAAATTAAATTACCCAAGGATTATTCTGACCCAAATATGGCTGGAGAAAAGATAACATTCAAGGTAAAGATTAATGAGGTCAAAGAAAGGAAATTACAACCTCTGGATGATGAATTTGCTAAGGATTTAGGTGAATTTGATAGCATTAAAGAAGTAGAAGAGGCATTCAAAAAAGACCTTATCAATACTGCAGAATTTTCAGCTACACAAAAATTAAAGGATGAAATCATGACAATTTTAGTCTCTCAACATTCCTTTTCCCTACCTAGCATATTGATAGAAAAAGAGATTGACTATATGTTATTAGGTTTACTTAATAGGTTACAATCATATGGGCTAACACTTGAGAATTATCTCAAAGAAAAGAATGTAACTGTTGATGCGGTTCGAGATGAATTCAGGCCTCAAGCGGTTGACAGGCTAAAAAAAATATTAATATTAGAGGCAATTGCTGATAATGAAGGTATCAAGGTAGAAGATGAAGAGTATGTGACCTGGGTTAAGATTAATTTCAGAACAAAACCCACGAAAATAAAAGAATACCTTGAGGATAATGAACACAGGGCAGGTTTAAAAGAGGAATTAAGGATGCAAAAAACACTTAATTTTCTTCTTGAAAATGCCGATATTAAAAATTAGAAGCATTCAGGTATCAGGTATCAGAAGACAGAGGTCAGATAACAGGTTTTCTGACCTCTGTCTTCTGACACCTGACCTGACACCTAATACCTAAAATTAATAGATAAGGAGAGTGCTAAATATGGCTTTAATTCCAATGGTCGTAGAACAAACTGGTCGTGGAGAGCGGGGATATGATATCTTCTCTCGCCTTCTAAAAGAACGAATAACCTTTATTGGTTCGGTAGTTGATGATGATGTGGCTAATTTAATCATTGCTCAACTACTTTTTTTGGAGTCGGATAATCCAGATAAAGAGATAAACCTGTATATCAATAATCCTGGAGGTGTGGTCACAGCAGGTTTAGCGATTTATGACACTATGCAGTATATTAAGTGTGATATAACCACTATTTGTATAGGGCAGGCCGCAAGTATGGGGGCATTACTTTTAGCCGCCGGCACAAAAGGTAAACGCTATGCCCTGCCACATGCCAGAATTATGATTCATCAACCGTTAGGTGGTGTTCAGGGACAGGCAACAGATATTGATATTCAGGCACGAGAAATTATAAGAATGCGTGAAATATTGAATAAAATATTAGTTGTCCATACAAATCAACCTTTAGAGAGAATAGAAAGGGATACAGACCGCGATTTCTTTATGTCCGCAGAACAAGCAAAGGAATACGGGATAATAGATGAGGTGCTAATGACCAGAAAGACAGGTAAATGAGAAAGGAGTTAGAAGGAAGAAGAAGGAAGAAGTTAGAAGGGAGAAGAAACACTCTCCCTTCTAACTTCTAACCTCTAACTTCTTCCTCTCCAATAAGGGGGTAATTTAATGGCTAAATTTAAACAGGAACAAGGGCTTTTTTGCTCCTTCTGTGGGAAAAGCCAATTAGAGGTAAAAAGATTAGTTGCCGGACCAGGGGTTTATATATGTGATGAATGTATTCTATTATGTAATGAAATTATGGCGGAAGAATGGTTTAGTGACCACAAAGATACTCAAGTAGGACTTCTTCCTCGCCCTAAAGAAATCAAAACTATATTGGATGAGTATGTTATTGGTCAGGAACGGGCAAAAAAGATACTTGCCGTTGCTGTTTATAATCATTTTAAAAGAATAAAGGCAAATCTTAAAAAATCCGATGTGGAATTAGAAAAAAGTAATATTTTGTTGATTGGTCCAACCGGCTGTGGAAAAACATTATTAGCTCAAACATTAGGTAAGATTCTTAATGTACCCTGTGCTATTGTCGATGCGACTACATTAACTGAAGCCGGCTATGTCGGAGAAGATGTAGAAAATATCCTCCTCCAACTTATTCAAAATTCTAATTTTGATGTAAAAAGGGCAGAAACAGGTATTGTTTATATCGATGAGATTGATAAAATTGCCCGTAAAGGAGGGGATAATCCTTCTATTACACGTGATGTTTCAGGAGAGGGTGTTCAACAGGGTTTGCTTAAAATTTTAGAAGGGACGATAGCTAATGTGCCACCCCAGGGGGGACGAAAACATCCACAACAAGAATTTATCAGACTTGATACCTCCAATATCCTGTTTATTTGTGGTGGGGCATTTGTTGGCCTGGAAAAAATAGTCGAGGCAAGAATTGGTAGAAAAGTAATGGGTTTTGGTGGAAATCTTGAAGGTAAAAAGACGAAGAAAGTGGGTGAAATATTATCTCATATTATCCCTGATGATTTGCTGAAATATGGACTTATTCCTGAACTTGTCGGCAGAGTTCCAGTTGTTGCTCCATTAGATTCCTTAGAAAAGAACGATTTGATGCGTATCCTTACCGAACCTAAAAATGCCTTAATAAAACAATATAAGAAGTTTTTTGAATTGGAAGGGATAAGATTAAAATTTACTGATGATGCTATTGAATCAATAGCCGATATGGCCATAATACGAGAAACAGGGGCAAGAGGCTTACGAGCGGTAATCGAGGATGTGATGCTTAATATTATGTATGAAATACCCTCCAAAAGCAATGTCTATGAATGTGTCATTACCAGGGAAGTAGTTTTAAATAAGATAGACCCTACCTTAGTTCTGCATAAAGAAATCGCGTAACCGTTCAGATAGATAGACTGTAGGCATTTAGGCTGTAAGGCGGAGGTATGTGAGATGATATGAAACTCAGGAATTTGATAACCACGGTTTTGATTACGACTCAAAAACATGGAAAACGAGAAGATTTTGGGTCATCAATACTCAATAGCTAACAGTTTACGGCCTATAGCCTAAACAACCTGAACGGTTACGAAATCGCTTGATTGACTTTCAATAGAGTTTCTTTTGTTAAATGGACATTCTTCGCGTTTCTTCGGGTGGTGTTTGAGAATAACTAAATTCACCGCAGAGTTCACAAAGACCGCAGAGAAAGTCATCTTAACACTACAAAAAACCAGATTTTCCCTAACTTTTAGCAATGATTTAAAGAAGTGGTTTTTTTGAGGGGGAAAACCTTTTGAAAGTGGTTTAAAACCACACGGTTTTCCCCCTCAAACTCCCCTTTTCCAAAACTTTTTAACCACAAGAGTATAAAATTTTATTTACCCCCTTTCTTATAAATGGGTGAGCCTTCTGCAAAATTCATAACCTATTGATTTTTAATAGGTTATGTGAAAATTTTCCTTGACTTTTCCTCCATGCTATGATATAATAT
>SBAY01000335.1 GCA_005239945.1 Nitrospira sp. | reverse complement strand
CTTTGAGAACTTTGTGGTTAAAAGGATAATACCTTTTTTCTTGTTGCCTTAAGTTTTTCCTTCTTTTGTCGATATTATACTCGGGTAGTTTTCATTTTCTGGAAATCTCTTATTTGGTTTTTCCTTAAGTCAGTGCCATTCTATTGTGTCCCCCGAATTTGCGTGTCCCCCGAATTTGCCGACTAAACTTCCTCTATGACCCGCTTTCTTCAATATCCTCGTTCTAACAGTCTCTTTCTAACTTCTGCAGAAATCTCTCTCCTATTAAATAATATGAGGAGATTTTTCCCCTCTTCATAATCAGGATTTTTGGTAGCAACAACTATAAACTCATCAGGATGTTTCCTGTCCCAAAGGAGGATTTCTGTATTTAATTCAGTCGCAAGCCCATAGATAAAATCTATATCTAACTTACCCAATTCTAATCCATATTTTTCGCTAAGTTCAGAAACCAGCGAAGCTGAAGGCAATTCCCATCCTATATGATGAGATAGTGTAGGGAAACGGTCATGGTATAAATTTATACTATTAGCACCTCTTTTTTCATTTTCCTCAGGAACCTTAATCCACCAATATTCTCCTGTCTCCCGGTTATCACTATATCTATGTTCAATAGGGAAATCTTCAAGTCCCAATAATCTTCTTATAATTTCAGCCATTTCCTCTGGGTTTTTTGAAGAAACTACATAACATTCTCCTGCCATTATCACTTACCTCATTTATTGTATAGGATATAATCTCCTTCTTTTTTGACTATATTTTCAAACGCCTCATTTTTCCAAATAGCTATTGAAGTCTCTTTTCCCAGTTCCTTACTTGACATCTCTACCCATTTTTTAAATTCTGGTATCTTGTTGAGATTTTCTATGTAATCTTTTGTATCTAAAAGAATCTTTCCTTTTTGGTCGGGTTCTATTCCATACTTTCTAAATCTTTTAATTAACTCATCACTTACAATAAAGAAATCAATATCACTTCCCTCACCAAAGGGCTTACCAGTATGAAATGATGTTCCTCTAACTGAACTACCTCTAATCCCAATGATTTCATCCCCTTTGTCTAGACTCCTTGCAATCTCCTGAAGCCCACCAGTTATCTTATGATATTGAGCTACATTTTCAAATCCCCTTGCTATTTCTAATGCATTCCTTACTGCTGCTTTTAATCCTGAGCCACCAGGTATAGGACTGAGTAATGTCCCCGCTACTAATATCCTCTCAACTGGATTTAGTGGACCAGAAAAACCATCCCCTATTATCACAGTAAAGGCATCATATATCTTTCCAATAACTGGTATAGAACTAATCCCGATATCAGCAGCAATCCCTAACCACCAATTTTTTACAAAAGCATCTAAACCAACAATAGATGTGGTGGTGCTTTGTCCCGGTTCATTGATACTTGGATAAGTTATTATTCCTCCATCCTTAAACTCTCCTCCAAGCTTGGAAAAGTCTGCTAAGGCTTTTTCTGTCCTCTTTTGGTCATAATAACCAATGTTACCATTTACATCCGCTACTATAGGATTAATCGCAGACCTGAGCTCATCTATTGTAGCCTGTATCCTCACATCCCTTTCTCTATTAAGTGCCTCTAACATCTGTTTTTGGGCATCACTTAAGCCAGTGAGATTATTAAGTCTTTCAAGTTGGGTTATTCTATTGGTTATATCTGTATTTGTAAATCGCTCTGCTAATTCGCCACTTAATTCACCTAATTTAGAATCATTCAGTTTGTTATTATCTGTTTCTATTCGTTTCATCAGGTCTACTAATTCTTTACCTGTTAAGTTATTTATATCTACTTCACCTGATAAATAGTTCTTATACCTCATATTAGACTGGTAGGCATTAGCTACATAATTGTAGGCATAGATAGGACTCTTAGCAATCAGATTTAATCCTGTGCCTAAGTCAGAGATAAATCTCTCAGCTTCTTCTTTGAATGCCCCTAATCCCTCTTTAGGTAAGTCCCCAATGGCACGACCAAGATAAGGTGCTACAGTGCTGGCAACTAAATTAAATCTTTGCTCATCAGTTAATTCTTTACCACCAAATATATTTTGATTACCTGTAACACCGATACCAAATTTGTAAGTTCTGGATACATACTCTGCTATCTGGGGATTAAGAGTGGAAGCAAAAGGTAAATTAGTTACCCCAGAACTGGCATAACTAAGCCCGGATAAGAATCGGTTATATCCATCTATGCGATCTCCAAATATATCCTTCCCAAAAGCAGTAGCACTGCCAAGATAGATGGTTTTTGCAAAATTAGTAAATTTTGTTATCTTTTGAAGGTTATTTAGTTTTTGGGTTAAGTCGCCTATTTTGGCAATATCATCAGCTTTTTTAGCTGCATCTAATGCCTTTGTAGCCTGGTCAATCTTAGGTGAAGTGAAGGCATCTATCCCATTCAACGCACTCATAAATCTTGAGCCTTTGGATAAATCAGCACCGGTGATAGCATCCTTCCCTGTAATAGCACACATGAGATTGTAATATTGTCCAATACCAGGTATAAGTGAAATTCCGAAACTTAATGCACTCTTTAGCCAGCTTTTGCTCTCCTTGTATACCGTGGAATACTCCACTCTCGGCAAACCTTCATCTGTGGGTATATTAGCTAATTCTTCATCTGATAGTGTTTTGACTTTACTAAGGTCAAATCCATAGGATTCAAAGGTAAAAGATCCACCTGGAACATACCTTTTCTGGTCATTAGACACCAGATAAACCGCATTGCCAGAACCTTTGACTAAATATGGGCTTTTAATTGGTGTACCATCCGGTATTGATTGAATATCTTCATCCGGCACATTTTTTACAAATCGCTTTGCCGCTACCACTCCTATATCCGAGTCTTTTATTGGACTAATTCTCCCCTTTTCTACCACATAGTAATCTGTAATTGCTTTATAAAAGACATCCCTCCTACTACCATATCTTTCATATTCCCGCTTATAATCTATTCCTTCTCTCATCCATGTCTCTGGGTGCCAGTATTTCCCCTGTGCCTCCCATCTTGTTATTGGTACAATTGTTCCGTCAGGTACCTCAGAGGCATTTATAGATTTCCTTTTACCATCTTCTATCGCATAATAATCTGTAATTGTTTTGTAAAAAATATACCCTCCTCCTGTACTG
>SBAY01000001.1 GCA_005239945.1 Nitrospira sp. | reverse complement strand
GAGGGGTTTAAGGGGAGAGAAACCCTTTTTTCAAAAAGGGTTTCTCTCCCCTTAAAAAAAAGATTGACAAAATTAAATAACTTATGGTAGAATATTCCCACACATCAAATAAAATATGGAGGTAAGAAAATGATAATAATTGGAGAAAATATTCACATGTTGTCCAAGGTAGTCTCTGATGCATTGCAGGGGAGGCAAAAAGAACCACTGCAGGAATTGGCCATAAGGCAAAAAGAAGCAGGGGTAGACTATCTTGATTTGAATGTAGGACCTGTCAGAAAAGACCCGGAAATACTACCCTGGCTGGTAGAAATAATTCAGGAGGTAGTAGATTTGCCTCTATCTCTGGATACGATGAATCCAAAAGCTATGGATATGAGCCTTGGGGTATGTAAAAATAAAGCCTTGATTAATTCTGCCTCCGGCAAACAAGAAAGCAAAGAGGAGATGATGCCTTTAGCTCTAAAATATAATGTTGAGATTGTTGTCTCAGTTCTGACTGATGCTGGCATCCCTTCGGATGCTACATCCAGAGCAGAGGCTATTATGGAAACGGTTGCCTACGCTAATGAATTAGGCATACCAAACGAAAATATCTGGGTTGACCCGATTATGATGCCTATAGCCGCAGACCAAAAAGGAGTAGTCGAATGTCTGGAGTTTATGAAGATGCTTGAGGATATTTGCCCAGGGGCTAAATCTACACTTGGTTTATCTAACCTGTCTAATGGTGCTCCTGCTCATTTACGGGGCATATTAAATAGAACCGAACTGGTTATGCTGGAGAGATACGGCCAATATTCTGCTATTGCAGACAGCTTCGATGAGGAGTTGATTAAATTAATGCGTGGTGAATTGCCCAACATAAAAGAGATTATCTATAAAACCATGGATGAAGAAATTAATCTAAGTTCTCTCTCTGGAAAAGAACTTGAGTATGCCAAAACGGTTAATGTGTTGATGGGCAGAAGTTTATATTCCCATGCGTGGTTAGAGGTGTAAATCAGGTTATCGGTTATCGGTAATCAGGTGATCGGTAACAACCAATAGATATTTTTTCTTTACCGATTACTGATAACCGATCACCTGACTCTCATCACCCTTCCTTTGGATAAATAGTTACTAAGAAGACCTTGGGAGGTGTTCTTTCTATGAGATGGGAAGAAGCTCGGATTTACTATCCAGGTCAATGGCTTCTGGTTGAAGCGCTTAAGGCTCATTCTGAAGCAAATAAGCGTATTTTGGATGAGATTGCTGTAGTTAATACTTTTACCAATTCCCAACAAGCTATGCAGAGTTATGGTCAACTTCATCATCAAAATCCAGAGCGTGAGTTTTATGTTCTGCATACAGATCGTAAGACCCTCGATATTACTGAACGTAGATGGTTAGGAATTCGAGGTATTTGATGAAGATTCGTGTTCGAGAAGGGCTCCCATTTGTAACAGTAACATTAATATATCAAGGTAAGAAACTTGATTTTAAAGAAGTTCTTATTGATACAGGTTTAGCAGGTAGTGTTTTTTCATCTGACAAAGTAGCAGCTATTGGACTGGTTGCTGAACCATACGATCCAATCCGCCAAATTCGAGGTGTTGGAGGATTTGAATTTGTTTTTGTTCGACGGATAGATAATTTGGTGATAGGTGATTTAGAACTCAAAGATTTTGAAATTGAAATTGGGATAATGGACTATGGGTTTGAAATCGAAGGGATAATAGGAATGGATTTTCTTACTCAATGTGGGGTTATCATTGACATTGCACAATTGGAAGTTAAAAAGGGAACTAAGGTGAGCAACACCGTCTAACAGCGTATTTACGCAAGGTCTAAAACTCTCAAAGGAATAGACAAATGTTAATGAGAGAAGAAAGGGCGTTAAAAGAATTTCAACGGCAGCTATTAGAAAGGTTTAAAGGGAAGATACTCTTAATGGAGCTTTTTGGCTCAAAAGTAAGGAATGATGATAGAATTGATTCTGATATAGATACTATAATTGTGACTAAAATTAAGGATTATGAATGTGCTAAAGATATATGTGGGGTTGCGCTTGATATATCCCTAAAATATAATGTTGACCTTTCCCCTAAGATATATAGTAATAAAGAATTCTCTAACCTAAAGAGAAAAAATCGTTCTTTCATTAGAAATGTGATGAAAGAAGGGGTTGTTTTATGGCAGATGAATTAAAAGAGGAAGTGTTGGAAAGATTGAGTATAGCAAAAGAGAAATTGGAATCAGCCCAGCTTTTACTTGACAATCAAAGATATGCTAATTCAGTCTCAAAGGCTTATTATGCTATGTACCATGCTGCAAGGGCAGTTCTTTTCATTAAAAATGTAGACCCTCATAAGCATTCTGGAGTAGTAAAAATGTTTGGACTCCACTATGTTCAACCAGCAATAGTGGAGAAGAAATACAGCAAAGCCCTCTCTTATATTAAAGAACTTCGAGAAAGATGTGATTATGAAAGTAATCCAGAGGTTGATGCTGATGAGTGCGAAAAGGTACTCCAAGACGCTAAAGAGTTTGTAAAGCGGACAGGGGAGATTGTTAAACTGGAGTTTCGTTAATTTTAGTAATCGGATTTATTGGATTTCTTAATATTTATCCGTTTTATCCGCTAAATCCGATTACCCAAAAAGAAATAACAAGGAGATAAATTATGCAACTTACTGATTTTTTTGAAACCTACAAAGGAGAAATAAAAAAGGTTATCTTAGGCACGGAGGGTAAATCATTACAGATTGGTGGAGAGAAAACCTTACCTCTTCACAGCTTTGAAGGTGAGCAGGGACAGGCTGTAGTCTTTGCCTTAGAGATATGTGATACCACACCTGCTGATTGGCACAAAGACCTCTATGCCTTTTATGCAGATGTTGCCGATAACCCTGTTTCCTGGGCTAAAAAGGCATTAAACTATGGGGCAGGAGCCATCTGTCTTTATTTGAGCAGTACAGAGCAGGATAATTTTGATGTAGCCAAAATTGCAGAAAATGTAAAGAATCTGGCAAAAAATATCCCATCCCCTTTAATAGTCATGGGAACAGGTGATAAGGATAAGGATGCTAAGGTCTTAGTCGAAATAGCTATGAAATGCTCAAAGATGAATCTGTTGCTTGGGCCTGTTCAAAAGGAAAATTATGAGGAGATTGCTCAAGCTGCACTTGATAACGGACATTGCATCATTGCCCAGACACCATTAGACCTAAATCTATGTAAGGAATTAAATATAAAATTAACCAAATTCTTCCCTAAAGAAAGGATAGTTATTGACCCGCTATCCTCTGCCTTAGGATACGGATTAGATTATTCCTTCTCCAATATGGAAAGGATAAAACAGATAGGGGTTATCCATAATGATGAGATGATGAATATGCCTATTATGGCTAATATCGGTAAAGAGGTCTGGAAACAAAAGGATGCCAAAGAGGATGCCACCCAAGGTGTCTTATGGGAGGCAATAACTGCCTTGGCCTTAATCTCATCTGGGGCAAATCTTGTCGTGATGAGAAATCCAGAGAGTTTAAAATTGGTCAAAGAAACTATCCTGGGAGAGGTTAAAGAGGTAGCACCTCTGACAGAGGAAAAGGCACCAGCAACTATCACCGTAAAAGAAATAAAAGAACTCGAAATAATGGAGGGGGCTTCTATAACCGAACGGTTGAATATAGAAATAGATAGTATCCAAAAGCGATTACAATTGCTCCAGGGTATGATACCACTTATCAAGGAAGAACAAAAGGCCGTTAAAGAGAAGAAGGCAATAAGAACAAAGAAAGAAGAAATCTATGAAATAATCGAGGCAGAGGATAAGTGGGAACCGATAGGACATACGGCTATGCCAGAGATGACTACCCTGCGGCGATGGGATATGCGGCTGTTACAGACATATAAACCATTTTATGCACCATTCTGTGATTTATGTTGTTTGTGCACCTATGGCAAATGCGATTTAACAGGGGATAAAAAAGGTGCCTGCGGCATCGATATTTGTGGTCAACAAGGAAGGATTGTTCTGATTGCCTGCCTGATGGGATGTTCCGCTCATGCCGCACACGGCAGACATCTCATTGACCATCTCATTGAAAGATTTGGTGAAGACTACAAACTTGACCTGGGAGATGAAGTAGTACTTGAGGCACCAATTATACGAACAGTTATGGGGTTAAAACCCAAAACACTTGGGGATTTGAGAACGGCTATTGAGTATGTAGAAAGGGGGGTTGTTCATGGTGTATCTTCAACACATACCGGCCAGGAAGGGAATAATCTTGATTTTGAATCAAAGGCATTGCATATGGGTATGTTAGACCTTTTAGCCATGGAAGCGGCAGATATTGCCCAGATTGTTGGTTTTAAATTCCCAACCTCGATTGCCGAAACCCCGCTGGTAGGATTAGGCTGGGGCAGTGTGGATAAGGAGAAACCTGTAGCCTGTTGTATCGGACATAATGCCTTTGTGGCCACGGTGATGATAGACCATCTTAGAGCGGCAGGAATCTACGATAAGGTTGAAGTAACCGGTATCTGCTGTACTGCCTTAGATAATACACGATATTCCGATAAGGCAAAGGTAATAGGTCCGCTATCCCATCAACGGTTTTTCTTGAAAACAGGCATTCCTGATTTAATCATTACCGATGAACAATGTGTCTGGTGTGATACACCTGAAATTGCCAGACAGATGGGGAATGCCTTGATTGCTACCTCAGATAAGATTTGTTACGGATTAAAAGATGTAACCCACAAAACGGTAGATGAGATTGTTAAAATGATAGTAGATGAAGGCCAGCAGGTCTTGATTTTAGATATTGAGAAGGCAGGAGAGGTAGGGGCAAAGGTTTTACCTCTTATCGCCGCAAAGAGAACGAAAAAGATTATTACCAGGGAAGAGGCGATTGAGTTAGCCAAAGTATGCAAAGGGTGTCAGCTTTGTGACCGTGTTTGTGCCAATCTGCTTCCTCTTTCAGAGGCACTCCAGGATGTAGCCGATGGTAATTTCGAGAAGATACAAAGGGTATTTGCAAGATGTATCGGTTGTGGTAAATGTGAGCAGGAATGTCCCAGAGGGGTTGAGATTTTTAAGATTATGCAGCAGGCAGCCTCCTGGGATAGTTATAATGTCAGGGTAGGAAGAGGACCGATTATGGATGTAGAGATAAGAAGGGTTGGCTCACCCATTGTTCTGGGAACAATCCCTGGAATTATTGCCATAGTCGGTTGTTCGAACTTCCCTGAGGAAATAGAGGAAATTGCTGATATTGCTGAGGAATTTGCCAGAAGAAAATTTATCGTCGTGTTAAGCGGCTGTTCGGCAATGGCCGCAGGGCTTAAAAAGGATAAAGATGGTAAGACCATTTATGAAAGATACAAACCTGATTTTGATGCAGGTTGTGTTTTGAATGTCGGTAGCTGTGTGGCAAATGCCCATATTCTTGGTGCCGCGATGAAGGTAGCCAATATCTTTGCTAAATTACCGTTACGAGCAAATTATGAGGTAATTGCTGATTATATTTTAAATAAGGTTGGTGCCGTGGGACTTGCCTGGGGTGCATATTCCCAAAAAGCCGCATCGATTGCTACCGGCTGCAACAGGGCTGGTGTCCCTGTGGTAGTAGGACCTCACTCAGCCAAATATAGAAGATTATACCTGTCCAAAAAGGAAGAGGATAATTGGACAGTGATGGATGGTCGAACACGAGAATTGGTAGATACCCAAGAACCTTCTCCAGAACATCTAATAATCGCTGTTGAAAGTAAAGAACGGGCAATGGTTACTATGGCAAAACTATGCATAAGAAAGAATGATACCCACGAAGGAAGACGGCTAAAACTAAATCATTACATCTCGCTCTATAAACAGTTTATGGGCTCATTACCCGATGACT
This sequence comes from Nitrospira sp., assembly GCA_005239945.1. Taxonomy (GTDB): domain Bacteria; phylum UBA9089; class CG2-30-40-21; order CG2-30-40-21; family SBAY01; genus SBAY01. Next base: position 7,052 of record SBAY01000001.1, on the reverse strand, counting down.
TACAGCATTTTGTTCGTACCGATAAAGATATACCAACTGTCTATAAAAAAGAGGTGCTGGAATACCTCAAAAAGTGTGATTGGAAGCCAAAACCTGTCTTATCACTTCCAACCTTAATTGGGACTTACGAATCAGATATCCCCCTTGAGGCAGTGGTAACAGGATAGGGCTAATGTGATAATATGGAGGAAAAAAGAATGAGTCTACCTTACCATTATGTAAATGTGTTAACCGGAACTAAAGCCTGCAAGGTAATCGAAGAGGCAGGGGAATTAGTCAATATTATGAAAAAGGCACAAAGATCTCTGTTTGTATTCGGGCCACAGGCGTTAAAATTATCCCTGAATGATAAGCCGGTGATTAACTATGGTGTGGCCATTGCACGGGCACTTAATTCTGCCACTGTGGCTACCGCACATACAAAGAAGATGTTATTGAGATTAGGAGTAGTTCCAGATAGTTCTTACGATTTAATCGAGATAATCAATCACCTCAAAGACCCAAATTGGCAAGGGGTGAAAAAGGAAGGGAATCATGATTTAATACTCTTCTTAGGAATAAGGACTGATATGGCAAATCAAGGTTTGTCTACTTTAAAACATTTTGCCAAACATCTAAAAACATTAACCCTTTGTAAATTTGTATTTCCTCAGGCAAGTTATTCCTTGCCAAACTTAAAGGATAAAAAATGGGCTCAAATTTTAGAGGAGTTAGTTCAGGGTTTAGGTGGGGTTGTCCCGGAGGCAGTAGCAGAAGAAACAGGGGTAGAAGAGGTAGAAGCAAAGGTAGGATTCTCGGTTGATATAGGCCCACAATATGAAGGTGAGGCTATCAGAAAAGAGGATTTTTATATTGAATTTGCAGGCCCCAAACATAAATTCAAGGGAGAATTATTGACCCTTAGAAGTGAAGAAGAGGTAGAGGATGAAAAGATACAGATAATTGGCAAGGATATTAAAGATTTTGAAGAAGGCTCAACCAATCCCTTATTTATTAAGATTGATGTTGCCGGCAGCCAATTAGAAAAGGATATGGAGCCGGTATTTGAGAGAAGAATACATATGTACTGTAATTACATTGAAGGTTTCTGGCATATTTCACAGCGAGATGAGATATGGTTGAGAATACATAAGGAGAGCTTCAAGAAAGGGTTGAATTCCCTGGAGGAAGTAGGCAGAATATTGATTATGTTGTTCAAGAATGAATTGCCTATTATTGACAAAATCCAGGTTACCTTTATAACCCAGCCAGAGATTGTGGAAAAAGAGACCTTAGAGGCAAGAAAGGTTTATAAGGCAAGGGATGATAGACTAAAGGGAATAACAGAGGAAGAGGTTGATGAATTTTATGGTTGCACATTATGTCAATCCTTTGCTCCGACACATGTTTGTGTCATTACCCCGGAACGAGTAGCCCTTTGTGGGGCAATAAACTGGTTTGACGGCAGGGCCGCATACAGAATCGACCCTGAAGGACCTCAATTTGCTGTTAAAAAGGGAGAATTGATAGATAAAGAAAGATTCATTTATAGTGGAGTAAATGAGATATTTCAGAAGAAATCCTTAGGAACAGTTACTTCTGTTTGTCTGCATAGTGCCTTAGAATCTCCTCATACCTCCTGTGGATGTTTCCAGGCAATCTGTTTCTATATACCTGAGGTTGATGGTTTTGGAGTGGTAACAAGGGATTTCCCAGGGGAGACAGTTGTTGGGGTTAAATTTTCGACTATGGCCGGAGAGGCATCTGGCGGCAGGCAGAAAGAAGGCTATGTCGGCATGGCTGTTTTGTATATGCGTTCACCAAAATTCTTAAAGGCCGATGGTGGACTAAAACGAGTTGTCTGGATGCCAAAAAGGGTTAAAGAACAAATAAAAGATATTCTGGAAGAACAGGGTTTAGACGATAAAATAGCGACGGAAGAAGATGTAAAGAATGTGGATGAGCTAAGTGAATTCCTGAAAAAGGTTAAGCATCCCTGGGCTACAAGTGAATAATCAAGGAGGTAAATTATGCCATTAAAAGCAGGTGATATTCAAAAGAAACTTCCGGATGGAGGAAAAAAGAATTGTAAGGAATGTGGGTTTCCAACTTGTTTTGCCTTTGCTATGAAATTAGCCGCAGGAACGACAACCGTAGATAAATGTCCCCATCTATCCGAGGAGGTCAAGAATGATTTTATCGAGAGCTTATCCCCTCTCATTAGATTGGTGACTATTGGGACAGGTGATAATGCCTTATCGATTGGGGAAGAAGAGGTAATATATCGTCATGAAAAGACCTTTTGTCATCCCCCAGGGATAGCTATGCTTATTTGCGACGATGAAACCGATGAGGTAATCTCCAAAAAGATAAATAAGATTAAGGAATTCCAGTTTAACCGTATCGGACAGATTTTAAAGCCAGGTTTGATAGCGGTAAAATTCAGCGGCAATAAAGAGAAATATTTAGACATAGTCAAGAAGACAGCCGATGAGGATATTCCCATAGTCTTAATCTGTGAGGACATGACTACCTTATTTGAGGCACGGAATTTGGTCTACGATAAAAATCCCTTGATATATCCAATAACTAAGGATAATCTGGATAAGGCATTACCCGCTATAAAAGAAAAACCAACCCCGATAGGTTTAAAGGCAAAAGGTATTGACGAGATTATTTCCTTAACTCAGAGGTTAAAGCAAGAAGGGATAAAGGATATAGTCTTGGATACCAGCCCGCAAAACCTAAAAGAATTGATTCGTGACCACTCAATAATCAGGAGAGCGGCATTAAGACAGGAGTTTAGAGGTTTGGGGTATCCAATAATATCCTTCCCGTGTCATCTGACTACCAATAAACTGCAAGAGGTATTGTTTGTGGCCACAGGGATTATCAAATATGCCGGGATAATCGTTATGTCTGATTTAGAAAAAAATACCCTCTTTCCACTTTTGGTGCTGTTACAAAATATTTACACTGACCCGAGGGTACCATTAGCCGTTGAGGAAAAAATCTATGAATTCGGTGTAGTCAATGAAGAATCACCAGTTTTAGTCACCTGTAATTTTGCCCTGACTTACTTTGCCGTAGCCAGTGAGGTTGAAAACAGCAGAATCCCAGCATATTTAGCCATCAAAGATGCTGAAGGATTGTGTGTGTTAGCCGCCTGGTCAACTGGAAAATTTATAGGTGAGACGATTGGTCCCTTTATCAAGAAATCAGGCATTGCCGATAAGATAAAAAATAAAAAGATAATCATTCCAGGACTTGCTGCTCGCATAAAAGGTGAATTAGAGGATGAATTGCCGGGTTGGGAAGTAAGAGTGGGACCAAGAGAGGCTAGTGAATTGCCAGTATTTTTGAGTCAAATGGTTGGAAAAAGTTGATAAACGAGATATTAACTCAATACACTAAATCTAAAGAAAACCTGAGTTTGGTTTTACAGGAGATACAAGAAAAAGTCGGCTATATTTCAAAGGAAATGATGCAGGAAGTAGCCGACTTTTTTGGTCTTGGTCCTGTTGATGTTTATACCCTCGTAACCTTCTATAAGAAATTCAGAAGATTCCCTCCTGGCCTTTATCCAATTACGGTTTGCCTGGGAACTGCCTGTTATTTAGCTGGCGGCGAATTGGTGCTTGAGACATTAGAGCGAGAATTAGAAATAAAATTAGGCGAAACCACAAAAGATGGATTATTCAGCCTGGATACAGCCGCCTGTTTTGGCTGTTGTAATTTCGCACCGGTGATAAAGATAAAAGATACGATTGTCCCTCGCGTAACTTGTAGTAAGGTGGAAGAGGTTGTGGTAAATTTGAAGGAAAAGATTAAAAATGAAATATGACGAAATTAAAGCTAACGCAAAATTGATATATGAAAACAAGATGAACGATGGGGCGACTAAAATCCTGATAGGAACGGCTACCTGTGGAATTTCTGTGGGTGCCATGGAGGTGATTTTAGAGTTTGAAAGGCAGTTAAAAAGGTATAATCTGGAGGCTAAGATTATTAAAGTTGGTTGTCTGGGTGTATGCTTTTTAGAGCCCCTGGTTTGTGTGATGAAAAAGGACTATCCATCTATCTGCTATAAAAATGTCACCCCAGAATTGGTTTCTAAATTAGTGCGTAATTATCTTCTTGAAGATGACCCCTGTCTGGATATGGCCGTTGGAACACTTGAATTCAAAGAGGATAATACCCCCTACATCCCAGAACTATCGAGATTCGAAAAGGAAACAAGGATAATACTCAAATATGCAGGCGTTATAGACCCTGAAGATATAAATGATTATATCGCTCTGGGTGGCTATAAAGGGTTGAATAAGACACTTAATCCGAAAAAGGAAGAAATCCTTGAGGTAATAAATAATTCTGGGTTAAGAGGATTAGGTGGTGCTGGTTTTCCTACAGGTAGAAAATGGGAGACCTGCTTTAAAACAGATGATTTCCCTAAATATATCATTGCTAATGGTGACGAAGGGGACCCAGGTGCATTTATGGATAGGATATTATTAGAAAGCTCCCCACATCAGGTAATCGAAGGTATGATAATTGCCGCCTATACCGTAGGTGCTCATCAGGGTTATATTTATGTTCGGGCAGAATACCCTTTGGCTGTAGAGCGATTAAAAATTGCCCTAAATCAGGCAAAAGAGTATAATTTATTGGGTGACAATATATTAGAAAGTGGTTTTAATTTCGAACTCAAGGTTTTTCCTGGTTGTGGTGCCTTTGTAGCGGGAGAAGAGACGGCACTTATCTATTCCATTGAAGGTGAACGGCCTTCGCCGAGGATAAGACCACCTTATCCGGCAGAAAAAGGGCTCTTTGAAAAACCTACGATTATAAATAATGTCAAGACCTATGCCGCGATTGTGCCAATAATCTTAAATGGTGCAGACTGGTTTACTCAAATGGGAACTCAAAACTCGAAAGGGACAATGGTTTTTTGCTTGGCCGGAAGGGTGAAAGAATCAGGCTGGGTAGAGGTAAAGATGGGAATGCCCCTAAAGGAGGTCGTCTTTGATATTGGTGGTGGCATAAAAGGGGATAAAGAATTGAAGGCAGTCCAGATTGGTGGGCCATCTGGGGGATGTGTGCCAGCGGAGTTTATCGAGACACCTGTAGATTTTGATAGTCTACAGTCATTAGGGGCAATTATGGGTTCTGGTGGCTTGATTGTCCTTGATGGAAACTCTTGTATGGTGGATGTAGCTAAATATTTCTTATCCTTTATCCAGAATGAAAGTTGTGGTAAGTGTACCTTCTGTAGGGTAGGAACAAAACAATTACTCCTGATTTTAGAAGAGATAGTAAAAGGGAAAGGGAAATTGGAGGATTTAGACCTACTTCAGGAATTGGCTATTGATATAAAAGAAGGGGCATTATGTGGATTAGGAAAAACCGCTCCTAATCCAATTTTAACTACCTTGAGATACTTTAAGGATGAATACATCGCTCATATTAGCGAAAAGAGATGTCCAGCAAAGGTATGTAGAGAATTAATATCTTATTATATTATTCCGGAGAAGTGTTATCGTGGTTGTGACCATTGTGTCTTAAAATGCCCGGTAAAGGATTGTATAAAACCAAATGAGAAAGGGCTCAAGGTAATTGACCAGGAGAAATGTTTAAAATGTGGGAATTGTCTTGAGGTTTGCCCTAAGGAATATGATGCGGTAATTAAGGTGGATAAAATATAAGGGATCAAGGGTTTAAGGGATCGAGGGTTCAAGGGGGCAAGTGAAGGTTTTTCTTCCCTTAAACCCTTGCCCCCTCGACCCCTTGAACCCTTTTACAAAAATAGTAAAACTTGAGGGATTTCTATGGACATAAAATTAATCATAGATGATAAAGAAATAAAGGCAAAATCAGGCGAAAAGATATTATGGACGGCTCTGGATAACGGCATTTATATACCTAATCTATGTGCCATAAAGGAAATGGAGCCTCCTTTCGGTGGATGCCGATTGTGTTTTGTAGAGATAGAATTAAATGGGGAAAAAACTATGACTACCGCATGCTCGGAACCTGTCCAGGATAAAATGAGGGTTTTTACCAATACCGAGAGGGTAAGAAGACTTCAGTTAACCGCCTTTGAATTATTAATGAGTGACCATGAGATCAATTGTCCTGAATGTTTGGGGAAAGAAAATTGCCAACTTTTAAAAATAGCTGGATTTTTGAAAATAAAACTTAAACCCAAAAGATTTAGAAAATTGGAGAGAAATTTAATGGTAGATAATTCTAATTCAGAGTTTATTTTAGACCCTAATAAATGTGTAAAATGTGGTAAATGTATCTCTGAATCTGAGAAACAGGGAAATAAGTTATTAACCTTTGCCTATAGAGGTATAGATATGATTATCTCTACCTTTGATAATATGCCATTAGCAGAGTTAAATAAGGATATATTAAGAGAATGTGCGGTGGTATGTCCGACCGGGGCATTGAAGGAGATAAAATGAAATATTTTACATTAAAAGAGATAGAGAAGGTAATCATGCACGATATTTATCTAAAAAATGAGGCAAATAGACGGGCAATTGCCTTTGAATATATTGATGATATTTATAAGATGGCCGAGTTTATTTCAGCCGAGGTAATTAAACAACCAGAGATAAGGTGTAGTTGGATGATTAAAAAGGAATTCTTCCAAGAGGTAGAATGCTATCTTCTTTATAATCATAAAGATGAGGAATTTCCAGCCTCATTACAGGTGTTATTTTCAGGGACGCGGGTTATGGAGGTCCAGGGTGAAGATTTAGCCAATTTGACTATCGCCACCATAAATCATATCTTAAGGTATATAAAGAAAAATAATCCCAATAAAGAACTGCCACAAATTTGCAACATGGTTTAAGGAGTGTCAAACAAAACATGAAACACCCATGCCAACAGAGTTGGCACAAAGAAGGATGAAAATTTAAACCTCAGACGACACAGAGAGAAATGTAGAAAATAAAAAAAGAAAAAATCTGTAATACAAACTTGCAAGATGTTGTTTTTTTAACAAAGTTTTTTTCATACAGCCTTTGATAGAAGCGGTATATTCGTTTGTCGAAAGATTAGGG
>SBAY01000323.1 GCA_005239945.1 Nitrospira sp. | reverse complement strand
GTCAAGCATTTTTTTACAAAATATCAAACTTTTTAGTGGCTACATCTTCAGATAGAAATCAACGCAACTCTTTACTTAACAACATCTTAACCCAAAAATACTGGCGGAACATCCGATATATATATACATTATAATTCATATATACTACATTAAATCATCATAGGTGAGGAGTATTTCAGTGTGGTGGAGAAACTCAGGAGGTAAATAATATGAGGCTTTCAACAAAAGGCAGGTATGGTTTAAGGGTGATGTTAGATATGGTATTGCACAAAGATGACGAATGGCTTTCTGTAAATGATATTTCCAGGAGGCAGGACATATCTTTTCCGTATGTAGAACAACTTGTAGTGAAATTAAGGAATGCTGGGTTGGTAGAGAGCACGCGAGGGCCTCATGGTGGCTATCGATTAGCCAAACCAGCCTCAGAGATTAGTGCTGGTGCGGTGCTGCGAATAGTTGAGGGGTCGCTTGAAGTCGTTTTTTGTGCAGGATTAGAAAAGAATGCTCAAGAATGTAAGCGGGCAGGAGAATGTGCTACTCAATTGCTCTGGACAAAAGTCAGTCAGCAAATGGCTCAACTGCTGGATAGTATTTCACTTGAAGAGCTGGTTAAGTGGGAAAAAGAATTGAAAGAAAAGAATCTTTGTAAACAGAATAGTGATTAGTTACAGCAATTCTAATTATGAAAATGTGTCTGCAAGGAGAAGTGGAGAATAGGGAGAATTGGTAATCGGTAATCGGTCAAATAATTACCTGATTACCTGATCACCGATAACCGATAACCTGATTTTAATTACCTTCTCCACCTTCTCCCTTTCTCCTCGTATTGATATGGCTTCATTTGGGCATTCATCTACGCAAGTACCACAATCTACACATTCCTCTTCATTTATCACCGCCACATCATTTTCGACCTTGATTGCCTCAACCGAGCAAACCTCAACACACATCTCACAACCGGTACACATCTCTTTGTTCACTACAGCAGCCATTTCTTATCCCTCCTTTCTTGCCTCTCGCAAAGGCGCAAAGTAAGTTGATCTATGCAATTTCCCTGGAATTAATCCTTTAGGATTTTATGAAAGGCTAAAGCCTAAAATCCAAGGGTAAATTCCTGTACTATCCCCCACAGCATCTCTTGAGAGCACTACACGGATTGGTTAACCCACAGCAACTGCCTGAAGTTTCTGTTCCGCTACCTCCAATCCTTACTGAAGCAGGCGAGAAAAGCCTGGTTAACTCTTTACTCCCACAATTCTTGCATATAGGAATTTCGTTTATCCCTTGCAAAAGCTCAAGTTCCTCACCACATCCCTGACACCTATACTCATATATTGGCATAAACTTTCACCTCCTTTTTCCTCCCCAGTCAAACCTCTATCACCATCCCTGCCTTTACCTGGATAAAATCATTCTGATACTCTTTTTTAAATAATCCTCCTGCCTCTTTACCGGTGCAATGGGTGGGGCCGACCTTTGTTACCCCTAATTTACGAAATCTTTCTATAATCAAGGCAACAGTTAGCTTATTCGTCTGCATCAGATGAAATCCACCCATAACTAAATATATGTCTTCGGCCAGTTTCTCCTTTACCTCTTCCATGACTTTGATTATTCCTGGATGGGCACAGCCGGTGAGAATTGTCAACCCTTTTGGAGATTTAATTATTAACGCCTGCTCAGCCATATATCCGCCGCCGTATTCTCCGGCAATCTCTCCGGTGGTATAGATATTTTCAGCTATTTGGGTGAATCTGCTTGCTTCAATTAGCCCTGCCCCGGATGACTTGACCCTTTCCTTAAACTCCAGACTGAATTTGGGGCAAGCATAGACCGTCTTCTTATTATCTTGCTTTAATAAAGTCCACAGCCCACCGGTATGGTCCCAGTGGTCATGGGAGATAACCACTGTCTTTAAATTTTTGGCAGAGACATTCATCTGCTCCATATTATGCAGCAATACCTCTCCCTTTTCCCCAGTATCGAATAAGACCTTATCTCCAACTAAAAAAGCCACTCCCCAGCCAATAGAAATCTTTTTGTTCACTGCATAGCTATCGAACAGTATCTTAATTTGCATAACCCGAACATCTCCTTACCTATTTATTTTTCGAGGATAAATTAACGGCTTTTGATATGGTCAATCCCTCTTTGCCTGTAGAGTTCAATCCTTTCGACAAAACAGGTATGGTTGTCCTGTATCTCTTTATTGGTAAAATTTGGGGAATATTCTTTCAATCTCATACCAAAATACCTCACAATTTTTCAACAGCTTTCAATGGTCGCACACATTCTCGCCAGTTTCAAGGGTTCCATTAAGGTAGGCAGTAACAATTTCCTCAGGGGTATGTCCTGGTGCTCCCACGATTACATGCACACCCTGCTGCTCAAACAGACTTACTGCCCTGGCACCCATTCCACCGGCAATAACAATAGTTGCCCCCTGCTCATGCACCTATTTAGGGATAACACCCGGGGCATGAGGCGGAGGCGTGAGCATCTGTTTTCCTTTAATTTCTCCATCCTCTACATCAAAGAAGGCAAATTCCTCTGAATGCCCAAAGTGCATACAGAGTTGCCCCTGGGCTATTGGCATAGCAATTCTCATCTTATCATCCTCCTTGTTTTTGGTAACTGGTGATTGGTTACCGATAATTTTGCCTTTTCTATCCATCTCAAGTATGGGAAGAATCGCTCGGGCTCTGTTGAGCAACTCGAACAAGTTTTGTCTTCTGCCATTTTTATTTCCTCCTAAATCCTCTAAAAATCTGTGAAATCTGTGGAGTTACATCCAATGCCCTTCGACATTGGCATCCTCTGCATATTGGCACTCGCCCCTCTTAAACTTCGCAAATACATCAGACACCTTGCCTTCTGCCCTAATAACAATCTTAATTCCGGCTGATTGCAGGGTGGTAAATGCCTTTGGCCCACAGTTACCGGTGATAACTACCTCAGCCCCGCTGTTGACTACATTTTGAGCGGCCTGGATACCTGCTCCTTGCATGGCTTGAAGATTCTGCTGGTTATCGACCACCTCAAAGCCGTCTGTCTCTGTATCACGGACCACAAAGAATCTTGCCCGGCCAAATCGTGAGTCAACCATTGAATCCATTGAATTCCCCTGTGCACTTATTGCTATCTTCATCTATTACACCTCCTCGTGTAATTAAGTATCTACCTATTGTACCATAAAGTGCCATTACTGCTAAAATAGCGCAATGCAGATGATTCTCCGGCAACCCATTTAAACCTTGCAGGACATCATTGGGAGAAATCTTCATTGCTTCAAGAATACTTCTGCCTTTAGCCAGTTGAGTAACCATACTGCCGCAGGCAATAGTTGGCCCACAGCCATCGGTTAAGAATCGGATGTCTATGATTTTATCATTAGCTACCTTAAAACATATCTGCATGGTATCGCCACAAACACCTTTTATAGCTCCGCTGCCATCAGCATCTTCAATCTTACCCACATTCTGGGGCTGCATAAAGTTTTCGATTACCTTTTCTGAGTATATCTTCCTTGCATCCTCCAGGATAGATTCCTGTATCTGTTGTGCATAATCTTTAGATTCCTGAACCATTTTACATTACTCCTCTTATCAGGTACTCAAAGGCAGACGGCCGGCACATCTGCTTTTAAGCCTCCTACTTCCCCTCTTTTTTAGTTGCTTCCTCCAAAGCACTGATACGGCCTTCGACATCGTCGAGTTGCTGGCGTAAATACTCAGCTTCCTGCTTTAGCATTCCCTTTTCCTGCTCCGGAGTCAACTCAGGCCCGTAGGGATATACTGGTGCGGGTGGATAGCCAAATCTTGCCCAACCTGGCATCCTGGCAGCGTAAAACCACTGCCTCCAGCCTCTCCCGCGGCCCATACCAAAACCTCTGCCTCTGCCAAAACCCATACCAAATCCACGACCTGGGATTGGATTAGCATAGCCTGGCATCTGGTATCCAGCACAGTAGCCTGCGGCCCGCCCTGTCATTGGCCCTGCTCCAAGAGGACCTGTTCCATCTCCTGCTGGCATTTTTAATCACCTCCTTATATTTTTGTTTTACAAAAATATCACTCTTAAGAGAAATATCCCTTAACAATCCCTCTAAAAAGCATAAAATCCTTTTTCGGCGAAGCCCTCACTTCATAAAAAATCAACTTGTTAATTTTTTATTTGCAATTACTGCACCGCCCCAAAAACTGAACCTGGTGGGTGGTGATTTTAAAATTATGTTTTTTGGATAGAGACTCTTCTACCTGTCTAAAGAGTTTTACCTCTTCTTCGATAAAGTCAGAATAGTCGATTATCCTCCTACAGCCGGTACAGACCAGATGGTGGTGATGTTCCTTCTTACCTTCCTCTACCAGCTCATATCGACTTCTTCCATCACCGAAATCAAATTTAAACACCATACCTATCTGAGCTAACAAATCCAGGGTTCGATAGACCGTAGTCAATCCAACAGCCGGATATACCTTATGAACAGCTAAGTATATATCTTCTGCACTCAAATGTTCAGAGGTATTAGTCAATACATCTATGATAGCCTGTCTGGGTATGGTCATTCGACATCCGCAATCTCTAAATTTTCCGTGCCAACATGAAGGACCTGGCATAAATTATCACCCTTTAATAATAATGATTTTCATTTCCATTATTAGAATAACATATCTTCCCGGGTTTGTCAAGCATTTTTTTAGTTTTCTGAAAAAAATTTAAAAAAAATACTTGACAAAATAAATGCCTTATGGTAAAATTAATTTCTAATTGAGATTAAGTCTTAATTGCAATTGGTGGGTAAAATAAAAGCAAAACGGCTAAAATTATTGATGTTCCGGGAGTATATTCTTTAGAACCTACCACCAGAGCAGAAGAGGTCGCTTGCGAGATGCTAAAAGAAGGAGATGCAGTAGCCTCTGTGGTATTAGTTATGTATTTCCCAGGTGTGGTTACTTTTGCTACTTTGGTAAAGGAATTAGGGGTGGTAGGTATGTTCAAATCTGTGGCAATTATGATTGTTTCTACACTGTTGGTAGGGGGAATACTTAATTTGGTAATTAGTGCACTGTAACATTAGTTTCTGACAACCCCCTAACCCCCTTTTTTAAGGGGGAATTAGACTTCTGCAAAATGGAAAAATTTAAGCAAATATCCGAGGTTAAAATCAAAATCTAAAAAGGGTTCAAGGGTTCAAGGGGTCGAGGGGTCAAGGGAAAACAAAGGATTTCTTTCTTAAATTCTCTTACCCTTACCCCCTTAAACCCTCAACCCCTTGAACCCTTTTTCCATTTTGCAGAAGTCTAAAGGGGGAATATAATTATCACGTCATTATTCCCCCTTAAAAAAGGGGGTTAGGGGGTTGTCAGAAATTTATATTACAAAGCATTAGTAACTCGTTAACCAATTATTGAGAAAGAGGAGGTGATAAGATTGTTAGGAAGCAAAAGCTTTATACGGGGAAGTTCTACAAAAAGTGAGAAGGCGGTTCCGCAACCAAATCAAAAGAAACCGCCTTCTACCAAAACCCAGCATGACAAGCACACCAATCCCACACATACTATACCACAGTGAGGGCATGGTGTCAACTAAAAAATTGGTAACTGGTAATTAGTAACCATTTAACCAGTCACCATTTAACCAATTACAAAAAGAGATGGAGGTGTACTATGTTAACAAAAACTTTGCCAGTAATTATTCTGGCAGCAGTTCTGGGGTTTTACCTACCCCAATCAGTTTTAGCAGAGGAGGCTATTGAGCTGGAAAAGGTAGTAATAACAGCAACTAAAGGAGAAAAGCTGTTAGCAGATGTGCCTGTACGCACTGAGGTTATCACCAGTAAGGAGATTGAGGAAAAAGGGGCAACAAACCTTTATGAGGCTTTAGAAGGAACACCTGGCATAAGGGTAGAACAACAATGTTCCTATTGTAACTTCAGCGTCTGTCGGATGCAGGGCTTAGAATCAGGCCATGTCCAGATATTAATTGATGGACAACCTGTATATTCCGGTTTGGCATCCGTATATGGCTTGCAACAGGTGCCAACTTCAAATGTCGAACGCATCGAGGTAGTAAAAGGTGCAGGCTCTGCCCTTTATGGTGCAAGTGCTATTGCCGGCGTGATTAACATCATCACCAAAAAGCCAACTAAAGAGCCTACCATGAATGTAAATATGAGCTTTGGAGAGCATAACACCAATAACTACGAGATATTTGCCTCTACCAAAAAGGCGAATATGGATATGATGCTCACTGCTCAAAAGAGCACCGGTGATGAAATTCTGGAGAAGGACTCAGGTCTTTCTGTTGAGGAAGAACGCCTGACTGACCGGGTGAGAACCGATAATGTGACTGGTGGCGTAAAGGTAAACTGGTACGATGTGTTTGGAGATGACAAGCTCAGTTTTTCAGGAAGATGTGCAAATGAGCAGCGACAGGGTGGTGATGTAAATACATTTGAAAATTTCTATGCAGAATCAGCAGAGAATATCAAAACTACACGGTATGAGGCAGGGATTGGCTATAAGAAAGATCTTACAGAAGATAGAATAGTAAATCTTAACCTTAGTTATTGCACCCATCATCGCAACGCTACCAATGATTCATTCGTGAGTGACTATAAAGGTACTCATGATGATGACGAATTACCATTAGTAGATAAAATGCGACCGTATCTGGCTGATGAAAAGCTCTATGTGCTGGATTTGAACTATGCCTGGCTGGTAGGAGAAAAACACCACCTGTTAGCAGGGGTTCAATACAGCAGAAATGAACTGGAGGAGTCAGGCAAATATGTGACTCTGGTAGGCCCAGAGCCAGCTACAGGGAGTACTTATCTCTCCACAAGCAAAAAGAGTGCAGATGAGATAGGGATTTATCTCCAGGATGAGGTATCTCTAAGCGATATTCTGGAGTTGGTAGTAGGAGCAAGGTATGACAAGCATAGCTCAGAAGATAATTTCGGCGGTTCTGGGGATGCTGCTCCCAAAGATAAGATTAAACTTGAGTACGACGAAACTGCCTTTAGTCCCAGGGCAGCGTTAATGTATCGACCAAATCCTCAGACTACTGTCCGCACCAGTTTTGGCACGGGTTTCCGTGTCCCGTATGGTTTCAGTGAGGATTTACATCTTTGCAGCGGTTCACCCAGGGTTTATAAAGGTGCAGGCTTAAAACCTGAAAAATCAACCAGCCTTAATTTTGGTGTAGATTATGCGGCAAAGAAATATACATTATCTGCCAATATCTTCCGCACCAACCTTAAGGATAAGATTGGCTTTACTGATGCCAGTGAAAACGCTACAAAATTAGGCTATACCTATGAATGGGCAAATATAGGTGATACCTATACCCAGGGGATAGAATTAGGGCTGATAACCCGGCTGGCTGAGAATCTTGACCTTGACTGCAATCTGGCTTACACCGATGCCCAATATAAAAAGGAACGAGAGGATTGGGTAAATTCTCATGCAGGTAAATATGCCTCTGACAGCAAGCATATCCCTCGCGTGCCAGAGCTTACAGCAGGTGTCAAGCTGAATTACAACCCGCAAGACTGGGGCTTTGTCTTAGATTGCAACTACACGGGTAGTATGTACGTTGATTATTGTAAGGATGAAGAGGTAGGAACTGTGGGAAGTAAAATCAAGCATACAGACCCCTATGTAGTTGTCAACACCAAAATAACCAGGAGTTTCCCAGATTATGGACTTACTACCTTTGTAGGTATAAAGAACCTGACCGATGAAGTCCAGGATGAGAAGCACCCGGATGATGCGGCATTTATGTATGCACCTTACACCGGCCGGATGCTTTATGCAGGAATGGAAGTAGCATTTTAGGTGCAGCAGTAAAAAATTCTGTTAAAAAAACTGCTTGACATTTTGTGGCAATTGTGCTACTATTATAATAAAAGTAGCACCACATAAATCGGCAGTATCGGGATGGTTGAGTTTGTATCAACTTCTCTGTTCCTTCTTTTAAAATTGGAGGGTGGGTTACTTCCTTGTAACTCGCCCTCCATAATTACTAATTAGGGAGGTGTTTTTGTGCTGGAATTTATTTCTAAAGGTGGGGTAGTGATGTATCCCATCATTCTATGTTCAATAGTGGCTATAGCCATTATCCTGGAGCGAGCCTACCATTTTTTACGGCTAAGAGCAACAAATACAGCTCAATTCTTACTTAAGATTGAGCAGGCATTGCAATCTAATAAAATAGATACTGCCCTAAAAGAGGCAAAAGTCGCTACCGGCCCTGTAGCCTGTGTTGTGCAAGCCGGCATAATCAACCGGCAAAAAGATACGGATTCATGGGAAAAGGCCGTAAGCCGGGTAGGGACAAAAGAGCTGGTCAGGTTAGAAAAAAATCTGCGGGCATTAGGCATTATCGCCCATGTATCACCCCTTTTAGGCCTATTGGGTACGGTGACCGGGATGATTAAGGCATTTATAAAGATAGAGGAGTTAGGTGGCAGGGTTGATGCCTCGGTTTTAGCCGGTGGTATCTGGGAGGCACTTTTAACTACGGCGGCTGGACTATCTGTGGCCATACCTACTATGTTTGCTTATCATTATTTTGAAGGCAAGGTGGATAATTTTGCTATTGCCATGAAAGAGGCTGCACTGCTTATATCTGAATGGTTGGGGATTGGAAAGCCAAAGGAAGAAGGCAAAAGTTACTCCGAACACTCAGGGGAGGATGTGGATTATGGAGTTTGAGCGTCGCAAACGAATAAGCCAGCATTTAGATATTGCCCCATTGATAGATATAGTATTTTTGCTTTTAATATTCTTCATGCTTACGGCTAATTTTATCATGCAGCCTGGAATAAAGATTACCCTCCCGGATGCAAAGATTAGCCAGCCGCAAGAAGAAGTAATTATTGTATTTATAAGCGAATCGGGCCAGATTTATCTTAACGAAAAACAGGTGGATATTGATTCTTTGGAGAATGCCCTGAAGGTAAAATTACAAGAGGTGCAAAAGAAAACTAAAACTGTAGTTATCAAAGCAGATAAAAAGATAGACCTTGGACTGGCTGTCAGGGTAATGGATATGGCTAAGGGAGCGGGGGCAGAAGGATTGACCATCTCAACTAAAAAAGGTGATGAGGATGTTAAGTGATAGTCCATTGAGAATTACCCTTCTTGTTTCCATACTCATCCATGTGCTGTTTTTGGGAATACCAGAAGGGATGTTAAAATTCCTGTCGCCTGAGGTTGAGGCATCCAGGGATTTTATAGCACAAATAAAAATAGAAGAACCACCCCCAATACAAAAGATAGAAAAACCAAAACCTAAGCCCAAACCAAAAGAACCTGAACCTGAACCTGAGCAAAAAGAGGTTATTGAAGAGCCAGAACCTGAATCAGAGCCAGAACCTCTGCCAGAAGAAGAGCCAGTAAGTGAACCAGTAGAAGTAGAAAAGCCTCAAATTACTCCTCAGCCAGTTGAGCAGGTAGCCGTGGCGAAGGTTGATTTTGATAAGATAGCGCTTCAAAACTATCAAAGACAGGTCAGAAGCAAAATCGAGCAGGCAAAAAAATATCCTATTTTTGCTAGAAGAAATGAGATTGAAGGCATAGTTAAAGTACAATTTACAATTTTATCAGATGGAAGGGTAGAAGGGATAAAAATCCTTAAATCTTCTAACCGCGAAATTCTTGATATAGCTGCCTGTAACACCATCAGGCAAGCTGCCCCATTTCCCCCTCTACCAAAAGAGATAGCCACTGCTCAACTTCAGATGCAGATTGATATTGTGTTTAAGTTGGAATAGCGGTTTGAACAAAAAAATCAATCTTGATTATTCCTTCATCACTAATTTTTTTACTCCAGCGACTATTATCAGCACTAACCCGAAACTGCAAACAATTGATGCGTCAGTGGGAAAATCAAAGGCACAGGAGGCATAAAGTCCAATAATGCTTGTTAGTGTTCCAATTATCCAACCAATTACCAGCCGCCTTCCAAATTCCCGCACTAGAATCATAACACATACCGCCGGGATGATTAAATAGGAGAAGATTAACAGGACTCCCACTATTCGCACAGAAACCGTAACTATCAACCCAAAGGTGATGTAAAACAGGAAGTCCCACCATCTGATTGAAATTCCCTCTTTGCGAGCTTCGTCTGGAGAAAGAGAGATGAGCAGAAATCGTTTACGGTAGAACAGGTGGAAGAGGCCAATCAGCACAGCCAGGATAAATATAACAAACACATCCTTAGGTGTAATAAAAAGTATACCTCCAACCAGCATTTCTTTGATATGTTCTGCCCCTTCAGGGACACGGTTTAAGATTAGAATAGCTGCCGCGGCAGAGACTATATAGACAATTCCAATGATTGCCTCCTGCGGTACCCGAGCCTCCTTCATCCTGGTCAGGGCAAAGATACCTGCCCCAAGTGTAGTAAAACCAAAGGCAATCAGATATACTGATGGATGCTCCAGGGCGATACCAAAAAGCAGAACCGCCGCCCCACCTAAAGCCGCCATCTGTGCCAGAGCTAAATCAACAAAGATTATTTCCCGCTCTACCACATGAATACCAAAATAGGTATAGATACCTGTCAGGATAAGACAGGCTAAAAATGGCAACATCATTAATTCTAACATTTATACTACCTCCTGTGTTTGGTGATTGGTTAATAGGCTGAAGACTATTAGGTTCTGATTCTCTCCTACCTAACAGCCTTCAGCCTTCAGCCTTCAGCCTATCCACCTATTATTCAGCCAAAGCCTTGACTAACTGGTTAATGTTGTAATCAAACAATTCCAGGAATGTTCCAGCTTCCTTCACTCCACCAACCGATGGTGGAAAGATTAATATCTTTGCCCCAGTTTTTTCTGCCACCATCTTGCAACCTTTCAAAGGAAAGTAAGGCTCTATTAAAATCACCTTTACCTCCTTTTCACGCATCACCTTTATCAGCTTAGACAGATGAGCCGGGGAGGGTGGAATACCTGGTTTAGGTTCGATATGTTCGACTACATTTAACCCGAATCGCCTGGCAAAATAAGGCCAGGAGTTGTGGTAGGTAACGATATTGCTACCCTTAAACTCGGTCATCATTGTCGTCCAGGTGTCAATCTTCTCATCCAGCTTTTTGAGATATTTTTGCCGGTTGTCCTTAAAATACTGGCAATTTTGGGGAGATATTCGACAGAGCCCATCAAGAATATTTTTGGTCATTGGCCTGGCACTTGCCGGATCAGTCTGATAATGGGGATTGCCGTAGATGTGGATATCTCCCATACTGCCGTCAATCTTTTCTTTTGGAACCTCCAACCGCTCAATACCCACCGAGGCATCGACATAGCCTTTAGCTCCATAGATAATTTTTGAGTTTCTGGCCGCCGCAATCAGCCCATCTACCCACATATCCAGGTCCATACCGATTTTGACCAACATATCCGCCTTTTTTAATTCCAGGACCATACTTGGTTTTGGCTCGACAAAGTGAGGATCCTGATTTCCTTTTGACAAGCTAATTACTTTAACCCGCTCCCCACCAACCACCTTAACCAGATCAGCTAAATCCGTAGTGGTGGTAACCACATTTATTTTTTCTGCTCCATAAGTGTAGCTACCCAATGAAAGGAAAGCAGTCCCAAGCACCAGTAGGAGCTTTAATTTTATCCTGTTCATTTTTTTACCTCCGGTTAATGAAAGGCTAAAGCCTAAAATCCAGGAGTTAATCCTTTAGGATTTCATCCCTTCCTTTCTTTGATTGCTTAGAGTTCGTAGTAACCGCATTTATGCGGTTGGTTAACCTCAAATTACCCGCTAAAACGGGTTACTACGAAAACGGATTGCTACACAAACTACTCTAACGGATGGCTATGTGGCCCTATGCCAAAGGCAATCTGGAGATAAGCCTCATCCTTTTTGGAACCGCTATTATGTTTATACTGAGCTCGCAGTCCAGTGGTCTCACTCAGGCTCCTGGTGATAATAAAGGATGTGGAAGACTCATCAGCAGGCTCATTAATCGGCGGCCAGGCACCCTCGGCATAATCATATCTCAACCCTACATCCCAGTATTTATCCAGTTTATAGTTGAGGAAGCTATACACCCCATCCCTTTTCAGTGTGCCATCTGGAACCTCCCGATTTAAACGCAGCCATTCGGTTTGGAAGAGCAATCGGCTGTGGGCAGATAGCCAGCGTTTGTAAGTTACATCAACCCCACAAACCTCTGCATTATCCTTATGTTCCTGGTAATGGGCACCTCTTCCTTTTGCCCCGCTTATTCCTACCTCCAATTCAGATTCAGCTGATATTGGGAAGGATGTCCATAATCGAGCCGTATAAACCCCGCTTGCTAACCCAAATTTTTCATCTTCGTGCTCTGTGGTTTCTGTTCCTTCCTCTTCCTCGTGGTGATGATGATGTCCTTCTACTCGCCAGGCACCTACATCAAGCTGGGCAAAAAAGGGAGTTGGCAAGAGATAGCTCAAATTACCACCTTCTCCCACCAGCCCATGGTCACCAAAGAAATTGGTAATAACCTGCGGCTGGTCAACATAATGTCGATGATGTTGGTGCACCTTGTTTATCTTGCCAAAGTTGATATGCGGCTTGCCAACCTGTATGCTCAAGTCGCCCAGCATCTTCAGGAAACTGACATAGGCTTCGCATATTTCTGCCTCAACATGGTCTCCATGTCGATGCATAGCTAAGAAGACATCCGCCCGCATCTGGGGATAGATAAATCCCTGTAAGGCAAGTTCTATCTCCCTGATGTGGACAGTGTTGCGGTCTTCGTCATCCTTGTTGTCAGTTACCTTGCCCACAATATCGCCAGTAACACTAATATCCGGGATATTGAGTGGGACACCACGCATCCCTTGTAAAGCAGTAGGACCTGTCATTTTCTCCGTCTCTTGAGCGAATATTTACCCACTATAGAGCAAAAAAAGGGATAAAAATATAGTTAAATACTTTT
>SBAY01000240.1 GCA_005239945.1 Nitrospira sp. | reverse complement strand
TCCTTTGACTACAATATCCAGTGCTTAAATAAGATAAAGGAACTACATTTTGTGGTATCAATATTCGATTTTAGGGTTTTCACACAATCTGTCGTTAGATTTCTGGAGGTGTGAAGATTATACGAGGTTTTAAGAATCATTTTTACCACCTTTTCAACCAGGTCATTGATATTCCATTTGGACAGACTAAAGAAATTGTAGAAACAACTATAATGTTTCTTTAAGGGTGCATCTGCTGTTTGAATTATCCTGGTAATGGTTTTTCGGCCTGGGGTTAAAACCCAACCAATGACCAGAGTTTTGAAGTTTTCACGGGTTCGTTTGTTTCTAAAACAGTAAATCCGTGCAATCTGTATTCTATCCCCTTCCTATCAGCAACCAATTCTGGCTCTTTTTGGGCATACTCAGGCAATCCACAAATTTCTCGCCAAAACGCAAGAAAGATTTCTCGCAAAGGTCGCAAAAGTTTTTGCCAAGGACACAAAGTATATATTATCTTTTATTTCCCCTTTGCGGACTTTGCGAGAATTCTTTGCGAGAGGGTATTAGGGAAGGCGTATCTTGAATTACGAATTAGTCCGACCCCGAGCCAACCTACACCTCCAATTCATCATAAGTTATAAGCTGAATACCAAGTTGCTTACATCTTATTTCTCCCTTTTCTTTCATTATCACGGCAACAAATAGAAGTTCAGGTGTTATGCCCTCTTTTTCAGCATAAAGCTCACCTATTTTGTAGAATCGGTCCACATGAGCCTCATCTGCAGAAGATTTTATCTCTATCAAGAGGGGTTTTCCATTGCGAATTACACAGTCAATTTGAATATTGGCATTGGGAGCACCAATCCTTCCCTCTTTATCTTTAATCTTGTATTCATCAATCTTTGCTACCTTAAGATTCTTCAAGAGAAGTTCTCTTAAGGTGTTTCTAATAGTAACCTCTGTTTCTATTCCCCATCTTGAACCAATAGTTCTGATACTCATTCCAAGCCTATTGAGGGCTTTTGTCTGTTCTTCAAATCTACGATCTACTGCTTCAAATCGCTTGTCCATCTGTTCTTGCATTGCCTCAAACCGCTTGTCCATCTGTTCTTGCATTGCCTCAAACCGTTTATCCATTGCATCGAACCGCTTATCCATTTGTTCTTGTATTGCCTCAAACCGCTTATCCATTGCTTCAAACCGCTTGTCCATTGCCTCAAACCGCTTGTCCATTGCCTCAAACCGCTTATTTGTCTCTTCTCTGGAAATACGAATTTCTTCTAATATCCGAGCTAAATCTTCCTTTGTAGCAAATGTCTCCATTAAGACACTATACAACTCTATCCGAAACTGATTATCTTTTTTCAACAAAAAAGGCAATATTCTCAAAATATGTTTTTCTTCTTCTTTCATCAATACGGTAGACATGGACACACCTCCAGATTCAAAATTATAAATTTTATTATATCTTAGCCAGATGATTTTGTCAAGATGAATTTTAAAAAATGTCATTTAAGAATTAAAAGGGGACACTTTTAATCTTAAATGACAGTGCAGAAATTTTCCTTGACTTTCTCCTCATTTTTTGTTAATATTCATTTAAAAAAGAGCTAATGAGGAAAATAAAACGATTTTTTAGAATAACACCCATATTTATAACCTTATCCTTTTGCTTGTGGATAGGAATAATTTTGTTTTTTTACCTCTCCAAATATCCTGATTATCTTCTCCTTTTCAACCTTAAAAATACTGTTTTGCCAGACTTGATGTTATTGCTTATCTTAAGTTTATTGGCTTATACTTCAGGCTTGCGGCTTTTTTCGATTTATAGGATTGAATTCAATTCCCTACAAGAAAAACTGATATTTTGTATTGGCCTGGGATTTTGCGTATTATCCTTTTTGATAATGGGATTAGGGTTTTTAGGACTACTTGAGCCCAAAATTGCCTGGGGATTAATATTTGGTTTGAGCGTTTTATTATTTAAAGACTTGCTCAAGGTTGTTAAGGAAACCTTAAATGGTTTGAGGACATTATCTTTTAAGCAATTTAGTGGGCTGGAGATGGTTTTATTATTTTTTTTAGTTGTTACCTGCGGGTTATGCATCTTGCAAGGATTGTGTCCTCCTTATGACTGGGATGATTTAGCCTATCATCTTCCAGGACCTAAACTTTTCCTGGAACATCACCGTATCTTCCATATCCAGGATATTGCTATGGCCAATCTTCCGGCAAATATTGGTATGTTGTATCTACTCGGAATGTTGCTCAGTAGTGATATCTTAGCTAAATTGTTCCATTTCTTATTTGGCATTCTAACGGTTATAGGTATTATCAGTCTTAGCCGGCGTTATTTTAACCCCAAAAGTGCCTTGTTAGGCGGCTGTATTTTTTATATCTGCCCGTTGGTTATCTTTTTATCAAGAACGGCTTATATCGATTTAGCCCTGACTTTCTATGAGTTATTAAGTATCTATGCCTTTTTGAATTGGGCAACATCACTTAATCGAAAATGGGTAATGATTCTGGCGGTTATGTGTGGATTTGTCGTTGGAATCAAATATCCCGGGATTTACAATGTAATTATCTTTGGTTTAAGCTTAATAGGTTTTGGCATAGTAAAATTAGGGTTACGAAAAACACTGATTTGTTTGGCCATCTTTATCAGTATTTGTTGTCTTGTAGGTTGTCCTTGGTACATAAAAAACTTCTGGCACACCCATAATCCCTTCTATCCATTTTTAGAGAATTTATTTATAGGCAAGGCAAGTTTAACCCCTCTTGAAGTAATCACCGCCCAAACTTCACGACAGGCATTTACTATGCGCGGAGAGTCACTCAATTCCTTGTTTCTTCCCTGGAACATTACTATTAATGGTTGTTTGGGTAGTCTGCCATTTGGGGCAACTATTACCCCTGTTTATCTTCTACTCCTACCTTTTTTAATCTTTACAAGAAAACCTATAGAGATATATCTTATATTTTATATCATTTTAAAATTCATCCTCTGGAGTCTTGGGTTGCATTCATCAAGGTATCTTTTACCTATATTTCCATTTTTGGCCATAGTTTTAACCGGTATTTTTTATACCATTACCAGTCAAGCCTGTTTTAGACGGCTAATTATTTTCATAATTATTGGTATCTGGGGTGCTCTATTAAGCTGGGATGGATTTCAGATAATTCATTATCGTAATCCCATCAACTTCATCCTTGGCTTTGAATCAAGAGATGATTTTATCCGCAGAAATGCAGAAAAAGGATATTATAATACGATTGAATTTATTAATACATATCTGCCGGAGAAATCCAGGATATTTTTTATAGGTGAGAAAAAGGGTTATTATTGCCGAAGAAATTATATACCTGATTTTAGTCCTGAGCACTGGACATGGAAATATCAGAATTATAATGATATGGCTGGAATGAGGGAGTATTTCAGGCAAACCCAAATCACCCATATTTTAGTCAATACAAAGGTAATCTCCTGTTATTATTACCCGGATAACGGTGTATCAAAAAAGGATGTAGAAAGTTTCAACCAATTTGCCCAAACCTATCTAAAATTACTCTATAAAAAAGGCTCTTTGTATTTATATAGCTTCCAGTAACCGTTGTGAATGTTCTGCAAGAAACAGGTTTTGTAGAAAAATGGAAAGGTTGGAAATTTAAAAAGTAGAGGGATTATTACAATTATGAAATATGATAAAAGGAATTTATGGATTATTTTATTTTTAGCCGTATTAATATTTATTTTTTTCTCAAGGCTACTTTTGAGTGATTATATCTATTATTTTAAGGACTTTTTTCGATATTTTTATCCAACGCGTTTTTTTGCCTCTCTGTGGATAAGGGAGGGGATTATTCCCCTGTGGAATCCTTATAATTCTTGTGGTATGCCATTTTTAGCCGCACTTCAATCTCAGGTTTTATACCCTTTTTCATTCATTATTTATTTCCTGCCAATTAATCTGGGAATAAAATTATTTATCGTCATTCACCTATTTTTAGCCGGTATATTTACTTACCTTTTAATGCAACAATGGAAAATGCGCAAAATATCTTCCCTGGTTGCAAGTATCGTTTATATCTTTAGCGGATATTTCATATCTGTTGTTGATATATTGAATATCCTGGTGACAATTACCTGGATTCCGTTTATTTTTTGGGCTTATGTTTTGGCATTGCAATCTTTCAAAACTTGGTATATCATTCTAACAGCCATAGGAATAGGTTTACAATTTTTAGGTGGTGAGCCAACCACCTTTTGTGCTACTTTATTAACATTGGCATTCTTCACTTCAGGTAAGGTAGTGATCGTGTGGCGCGAAGGCAGAAGGCAAAAGACAGAAGACAGAGGACAGAAGACAGAGAACAGACGAGGGACTACTTATTCCAAAATTTCTCTTATCCTTTTACTCGTCGTATTGATTGGCCTGGGATTAGTTGCCTTCCAATTATTACCATTTTTAGAGCTGGTATCACATTCAACCCGTTCATCAGGAATAAGTTTTGCAGAGGCAACCCGTTGGTCACTTACCCCTTATGAACTTCTGGATTTATTCATGCCTTCACTTTCATATACAATAATGGCTATATTTGGTGGGCAAGGTTTAATTGACTCAATTTACCTGGGCATAATCCCCCTCTGTCTTATATTTATAGGGGTATGGTTTAACCGATTAGCACTATTCTGGACTTTGGTATTTCTCTGCTTTATATTACTTTCATTAGGTCACTATTTCCCTTTATATAAATGGTTATATGTCTTTATCCCTGGATTTAACCTTATGCAACTCCCGGTAAAATTCTTTGCAATAGTTACCTTCGCCGGCGCACTATTAGCTGGATTTGGATATGAACATTTGTCAAGAATGACTAAATTAAGGAAAAGTATTTCCGTAGGCATAGTTTTAGCTGTTTTCATAGATTTATTCACAGCAGGGGTAAATTTAAATCCAATGGTCAGGGATGATTTTTACAGGGGAGAACCTAAACTAACGAAATTAATTAAGGAAGACCCAGACTATTGCAGAATTTTTATGGCACCAGCAAGTTCAAGATTCTTTTTCTACTATAGTGGGCAGATAAACACTAATTTTTTATTATCACAGGTAAAAGAATCGCTACTCCCTAATCTTGGATTACTTCATCAGGTATTTGATGCGAATGGACAGGAGTGTTTGTCCCTGAAAGATTATCATGTCTTAATGAGAATGCTTACCACAGGTAGCCTTTCCCAAATACATCAGTTACTTAACTTGTTGAATATCAAATATATAGTTAGCCGGGAGGGGATAGATACCAATGAGTTAAAATTGCTCGACAGTGGTAATATTAACATCTATGAAAATCCAACCTGTCTTCCCAGGGCATTTTTAATAGCCGAGGCAGTAGTAATTAAAGACCGTGAAGATATTTTACGCCGAATGCTAAGGCGTGACTTTGACCCACGAAAAGAGGTAATTGTAGAGGAAGATATCCGAAATCCGAAATCCAAAATCCAAAATCCAAAATCCAAAACAAATCTAAAATCAAAAATCCAAATAATAGATTATCAACCCAATAAAGTCATCATTACCGCTTGCGCTCCTACTGATTGCCTTTTATTTTTGAGTGATATCTATTATCCTGGTTGGAAGGCATATATGGATGGGGTAGAAACAAGGATATATCGCGCTAATTATGTCTTCAGGGCAATAAAATTGTCTAAAGGTGAGCACTACATAGAATTCAAATATCTTCCGCAAGGTTTTAAACCTGGCAGTTGGATAAGCCTGATGACAATCATTTTTATCTTATGCTTGAGGATAGCCATTAGACGCTGATTCCAATAAGACTAAATTGTCCCGATGTATTACTTCCTCACCGTATTCATAGCCTAATATTTGTTCTATTTCATTAGTTTGTTTGCCTTTTATTTTAAGCAGGTCATTTTGGGAATAGCCTATTAATCCTTTAGCTAATTTTCTATTTTGTGTATCTTTAATTATGACCGCATCCCCTTCATCGAATTTACCTTTGACATCCAAAATTCCTGAAGGCAGAAGGCTTTTTCCGCGGTTTAAAATAGCCTCTTTTGCCCCTTCATCGATTATGAGTTCGCCTGACTCTTTTAAATGATACATGATCCAACGCTTACGACTATTTAATTTATTTTCCTTAGCCACAAAAGTAGTGCCGCATTTTTTCCCCCCTGTCAGGTAAGCTTGCAAAATCTCGGTAATGATTCCTTTCGTTTTACCATTGCTGATTATTACCGTAGTCCCTGATTGGGTAGCTATTTTAGCCGCCTCAATCTTTGTCTGCATCCCACCGGTGGAAAACTTGCTTGTTGTCCCGGCAGATATTTTTATAATTTCAGGGGTTATCTCTTCTACTATTGAAATTAACTCACCGGCACTTGAATATAAACCATCGACATTACTCAATATCAGCAATAAATCTGCCTCAACCAATTGCGAGACTAAAGCGGCCAGGGTATCATTATCCCCAAATTTCAGTTCATCTACGGCGACCGTATCGTTTTCATTAATAATAGGAATAACCTTATATTCAAATAATTTTGAAATGGTGTTGGAGATATTGATATAACTTTTACGGCAGGACATATCCTGATGGGTTAATAATATCTGGGCAATAGTTTGCTCATATTTTTTAAATAATCCTTCATATATCTCTATGAGTATATTTTGTCCAACTGCGGCGGCTGTCTGTTTGAGGATAATAGTTTGTGGTCTTTCTTTCAATCCTAATCTTTGCATTCCCGCACCAATGGCACCAGAGGTAACGATAATGAATTCACCCGCACCTTGTTTGTGTAATCCGGCTATCTCCTCGACAATGTGGGCCAGATATTTGGTACTCAACTTTCCATCTTCATCGGTTAATATACTTGTTCCAATTTTAACAACTATTCGCTGCACCTTTTTTTATTTCCTTAATTGTTTCCAGCAGTGTAGTTATTCCTTCTCCGGTTAATGCGGAAATAGGTACTGGTTGAATCCTTAATGAAGCAAAATACGGTGTTACTACTTCTTTAAATTTCTTTAGACTGCCCTGTATGTCCATTTTATTGACCACGACAATCTGCCTTTTTTTGAATAATGCCTCGTTATATAATTTTAATTCTTCATTTAAGGTATTATACTGAAAGATTGGGTCAGCTGAAATGTCCAGGATATGGATTAAAATTTCAGTTCGTTCGATATGGCGAAGGAATCTGTATCCAAGTCCCACCCCTTTATGGGCGTCTTTAACTAAACCAGGTATATCGGCGACAATTATAGATGTCCATTCATCTAATTGAGTCATGCCTAAATTAGGATACAGGGTAGTGAACGGGTAATCGGCGATTTTGGGTTTAGCCTTAGATATTTTAGAAAGCAGGGTTGATTTACCAACATTAGGAAAGCCTATTAGTCCTACTTGAGCAATTAGTTTTAATTCTAAATTTAATGTTTTCTTCTCGCCAGGTTTGCCTTCTTGCGCAATTTTTGGTGCCTGATTTGTCGAAGTAGCAAAATGACTATTCCCTCGACCCCCTACCCCACCATAGGCAACAATTATTTGTTGATTATGGTGGATTAAATCACCTATCAATTCATTAGTCTCGGCATCAAAAATTTGTGTTCCTACTGGTACTAAAATGAGACAATCTTCCCCGTTTTTCCCATTGCAATTACTACCTTTTCCATGAACCCCATTTTGTGCCTTGTAAAAGTGTCTTTTTTGAACATCAAGCAAGGTAATTAAGCCTTCATTGGCTTGAAAGATTACATTACCACCTTTTCCGCCGTCACCTCCATCAGGTCCACCAAAAGGAACATATTTTTCCCGGCGAAAACTTACACACCCATTTCCACCGTTACCAGATTGAACTGTTATTTTTGCATGGTCAACAAGCATAAATAATAGGGGTTAGAGGTTAGGGAAGCAAGTAAATCCTGTCCCCTGTCTCCTATCCACTATACCCTGATTTTTCCTCCTACAAAGTGATTCTTTTACGAAGTAATAACACTAACTACTCTTCTCCCACTCTGGGAATGGAATTTTACAAACCCATTTACCTTAGCAAACAAGGTATCATCTTTGCCCAGACCTACATTTAGTCCTGGAAAAAATTTTGTTCCACGCTGTCGGACAATAATCGTTCCGCCATTGACGAACTCACTATCAGAACGTTTCATCCCTAATCTTCGACCCGCGCTATCACGACCGTTTTTACAACTCCCCATTCCTTTCTTATGTGCCATTTTAAAATTATCCTCCTTTTGGAAAATGGAAAATAGAAATTAGGTCTTCACTTAACTCATAGACTCGTTTCCTTATCTATCTCTAATTTCTAATTTCCATTATCTAATTTCTATTTTCCAATGTGTTTTTTTTATTATTTAATTTAAAGACAACCGATTCAATAATATCTGAGAGTAAATCTTCATCCTCCCGTGATTTGATTAGAATGCCATCTTTGGCTAATATTTTCCTGGATATATCCATAGCTAAATCTTTTTTATCCTTATGAGTAATCTCACCTGTTGAGGTATGGAAATATTGCTCACTCCCCATAACACCTATCTCTGCCGCCTCCAGGTATTTATCCGTATAGTCCTTACCAAATCTCCTTTTTATTACACTGGCTAAATAAGCCACGGCTAAAGGTAATAAAAAATTGAGAATAGTCCCCACTATCAAAAAACAAACCAATAATTGTATTATTGAAACTTCATCCATTTGTTTATCCACTCCTTTCTATTAATTTCATATATTCCTTATATTCCTTCTCAATTGCTTTTAATCCCAAAACCATTGTTTCTAGTATAGACTCAGCTATTACTTGCAAGGATTGTTGAGGTATTTTTTTTATTCTAACCCTTAAATTCCCCTTTTCCTTGTTTATCTCTAAATTGAGCTTTAGATGTTCTTGTAATCCCAAAAGCGTAGTTTGGAGCAGTGAAGATACAGCCGCACAGACTATATCTTCACCTGCTTTGGCGAAATCTGCATGTCCACTACCCTCGAATTGAACAATTTTACCTTTGACATCACGAGTAACAGTAACAATAACCATTATATTTCGATGGCTTTAATCAGCAATTTAGTATAATTTTGTCTATGACCTGCTTTTCGTTGATAATGTTTTCTGCGTTTGAATTTCATAACCACAATTTTCTTTCCGCGGTCTTGAGCTACTACTTGGGCAATAACACTAGCTGAGGTTATAGTAGGATTGCCTATCCTAACATCATCATTATTAGCAACCAATAGAATCCTATCTAATTTTATTTCTTTACCTATAGGTACCTTTAATTTTTCTACATCAATAGTAGAGCCTTGTTCTACCTTATACTGTTTTCCGCCAGTTTCAACTATCGCGTACATCAAATTACCTCCTTGTATAATATGTTATATTGATGTTTATAATTGAGTAATATAGATAACTGTGTAATGGTATGGCTGGTGGAAGATGGGATGTCGCTACGCTCCAT
>SBAY01000108.1 GCA_005239945.1 Nitrospira sp. | reverse complement strand
ATTGCGACTCAAAAACATGGAAAACGAGAAGATTTTGGGTCATCAATACTCAATAGCTAACAGTCTACAGCCTATAGCCTAAACAACCTGAACGGTTACTATAAGTCTTAGTGAATCTTCGTGTCTTAGTGTCTTTGTGGCAGAATTTGTGGCAGAAATTATCCGGTAACTGACACCTGAACGGTTACAAAAATTGTTCTCCTGACTTTTTACCTGATACCTGAACACTTACAGATACAACACTTGTAATTATGGATATTAATGAGTATTTATCAACTAAAAAAAAGATAATAGATACAGCATTGGATTATTATTTACCCAAGGCACATGAGTATCCGAGGGTAATTCATGAAGCCATGCGGTATGGGGTGTTTTCAGGTGGAAAACGCATAAGGGCGATTTTACTTTTAGCCGCTGGGGAGGCGGTAGGTGGAAAGGAAAAAGAACTATTACAGCCAGCATCTGCCATAGAATTAATTCATGCCTACTCACTTATTCATGATGACTTACCTGCTATCGATGATGATGATTTCCGAAGAGGAAAACCATCCTGCCATAAGAAATTTAATGAGGCAATGGCTATTTTAGCCGGGGATGCCTTACTCACTTATGCCTTCTATTTGCTTTCCAAAATTAAATACCCTCCCGAGCTAACAATAAAAGTTTTTGAGGAAATTTCCTATGCTGTCGGCACCTTTGGAATGATTGGTGGACAGGTAGTCGATATTGAATCTGAGGATAAAGAATTAGATGTTCCTACCCTTGAATATATTCATACCCATAAAACAGGGGCTTTAATCTGTGCCGCAGTGAAGGCAGGATGTATTTTGGGAGGAGGAACCCTTCAGCAAACACACTCCTTAAACCAATATGGAGCACATATTGGTTTAGCCTTCCAAATTGTAGATGATTTATTGGATATGGAAGAAGGTAAAAAAGGGAAGAAGAGAAAAAGTGATTTAGTAAAAAAGAAATTGACTTATCCAGCTGTTTATGGCATAGAATCATCCAAAAAACAGGTGCAAATGTTAATTGAAGAGGCATTATCGGCCATCAAAGATTTTAATCACAAGGCAGAACCACTTCGCCAAATAGCTAATTTCATCGGAGAAAGGGGATATTAAGTGCCTATCCGAAAAATCGACGGATGCCTCAACTTGGTTTAGGGAAAATGCCCCGAACAAGTTCGGACATCCGATAATGAGAAGAAGTCTTGACTAATAACTGCTATAGCTCAAGAAATACGAAGAGCACCAATCTACCAACTTTGAACCTTGAACCTAACCAGAAATTCCCCAAGTTTTAAAATTACCGAGGTAGTAAGGAAAGATATGCCACAAAGTCACCAAGACACAAAATTCCACAAAAGGAAATTTTAGTAAAATTTAGTGTCTTTGTGTCTTCGTGGCTAAAAATGTAATCTGCTGGTACAGATGACAATCCTAATTATTGCACCCAAGTTGGGGAATTTCTGGAACCTAACAACCTAAGTAGTTACTAATTTTTACTTCCTGATGTGGTATTCCTGAATAGATTTCACCTTTAATTCACCTTTTATGAGTGCTTCGATGCCATCGGCGGCCGCCAATACCCCCTGGGCAGTGGTGATAATGGGGATAGAGTGGAGGTAAGCATTGGTGCGAATCTTTACCTCATCCTGTCTTGGTTTCTTCCCGGAAGGTGTGTTTATAACTAAGGCAATCTCTCCATTCTTCATCAAATCAACCACATCTGGTCTTCCCTCACCTACCTTGAAAACACTACCCATCTTAAAACCCCTTTCGTTGAAGAATTTCCATGTTCCGGCGGTGCCAACAAGGTTAAATCCTAATTTGACAAATCGCTCAACCGCTGAAAGTATCACGGGTTTATCCTTATCCTTGACGGAGATAAAGATGGTGCCTTGTTTGGGCAAGATTTGTCCTGCGGCAAGTTGGGATTTAGCAAAGGCCATACCAAAGGTCGTATCCAAACTCATCACCTCACCCGTAGATTTCATCTCAGGTCCAAGAACGGTATCTACCCCTGGGAATCGGAGGAATGGAAAGACCACCTCTTTAACCGCCACATGTTCAGGTATGATTTCCTTAGTAAAACCAAAACCTTTAAGTGTTTTCCCGAGCATAACCTTAGTGGCTAAACTTGCCAGCGATACCCCAATTGCCTTTGAGACAAAGGGTATGGTTCTGGATGCCCGTGGGTTGACTTCCAGGACGAAAACCTCGTTTTCTCTAATGGCATACTGGATGTTAATCAAACCAATGACATTAAGCTCTCTGGCTAAGGCATAAGTATTCTGTTTGAGTTTTTCAATGATTGGTTCAGAAAGGGTATGGGGAGGAAGGACACAAGTTGAATCACCTGAATGGATACCCGCATGCTCGATGTGTTCCATAATTCCAGCAATAACCACCATCTCTCCATCGCTTAGGGCATCTACATCTACCTCAATCGCATCCTCAAGGAATTTATCCACCAGAACAGGATGTTCAGGCGATGCCTCAACCGCTTTCTGCATATATTTTTCCAATTCTTCCTCATCATAGACAATCTCCATTGCCCGGCCACCCAGCACATAAGAAGGCCGCATCAGGACCGGATAGCCTATCTTTTGAGCAATCTTCTTTGCCTCTTGTGGGGATGTGCCAGTATCATTAGGGGTTTGTTTGAGCCCGAGTTTTTGCAATAACTCCTTGAACCGTTTGCGGTCTTCGGCTCTATCTATGGAATCGGTTGAAGTCCCAAGGATTTTTACCCCTGCCTTTTCTAAAGGAATAGCCAGATTTAACGGGGTTTGCCCTCCTAATTGAATAATTACTCCCTCCGGCTTTTCTTTCTCGACAATACTTAAAATATCCTCTCGTGTCATTGGTTCGAAATAAAGCCTGTCGGAGGTATCATAGTCAGTGGAGACCGTCTCAGGATTACAGTTGACCATAATACTCTCATAGCCCTCTTCTTTTAAAGCAAAGGCGGCCTGACAACAACAGTAGTCAAACTCAATCCCCTGACCAATCCGATTTGGTCCCCCACCCAGAATCATTACTTTCTTTTTCTGGGATGGTCGGGTTTCATCCTCTTCTTCATAAGTGGAATAATAATATGGGGTGTAGGCAGGAAACTCTGCGGCACAGGTATCAACCAATTTGAAAACCGGCTCCAGACCATATTTCTTTCGCAGGCTACGAATGGCTTCCTCATCCGTATCTAAAAGATGAGCCAATTGCCTATCGCTAAACCCATATTTTTTAGCCTTTCGCAGTAGTTCACCATCATTTTCGATTTTCGATTTTCGATTTTCGATTTTTTCCTCCATCTCCACAATCTGCTTGATATTATCCAAAAACCACCTGTCAATCTTAGTCAATTCATAAATCTCGTCTATTTCCATCCCCATCTTGAACGCTTCTCTGACATAAAAAATTCTCTCGGAATTTGGCACAACCAACTTTTCTTTAATTTCTGTTCCCTGATACCTGATGCCTGACACCTGACACCTATCCTTCCCATCTGCCCCAAGCCCAAATCTACCTATTTCCAATGACCGTAAGCCCTTTTGTAATGCCTCCTTAAATGTCCGGCCAATAGCCATAGCCTCTCCGACCGACCTCATAGAAATACCCAGCACATCCTCTGCCTGGGGGAATTTTTCGAAGATAAATCGTGGAAGTTTGACCACACAATAATCGATACTCGGCTCAAAAGAAGCAGGGGTTTCCTTAGTAATATCGTTGGGAATTTCATCTAAGGATAAGCCAACGGCTAATTTAGCCGCTATCCTGGCAATGGGGAAACCAGTTGCCTTTGAGGCTAAGGCAGAACTCCGCGAGACCCGTGGGTTCATCTCTATGACGACCATCCTGCCATTCTCCGGATGAACGGCAAACTGAATATTCGAACCACCAGTTTCTACCCCAATCTCACGAATGATGGCTATAGCCGCATCCCGCATTATTTGATATTCCTTATCTGAAAGGGTTTGGGCTGGAGCCACGGTAATCGAGTCGCCTGTATGAATACCCATCGGGTCTAAATTTTCTATACTGCAGATGATAACTACATTATCCTTAGTATCACGCATCACCTCTAATTCATATTCTTTCCAGCCAAGAACCGACTCCTCAATCAATATTTCTGAAGTCATACTGCTCGAAAGCCCAATCGCCGCTATCTTTTCAAACTCCTCAACATTATAGACTACACCTCCACCCGTGCCGCCAAGGGTAAAACTCGGTCTGATAATCAAGGGAAATCCCAACGCATCGGCGACTTTACGTGCCTCTTCCATTGTTTTTGCCAGGCCACTCTTTGGGACATCAAGCCCAACTCGCTGTATTGCCTCCTTAAACAGATGGCGGTCTTCTGCCTTCTTGATAGCCTGGTATTTTGCCCCAATCATCTCTACCTTGAATTTCTCCAGCACACCCATTTCAGCTACCTTAACCGCCACATTAAGACTGGTTTGTCCTCCGAGTGTGGGTAAAAGGGCATCAGGTCCCTCCCGCTCGATGATTTTGGTTACTACCTCCGGCGTGATTGGCTCAATGTAAATTCGGTCGGCCATCTGAGGGTCAGTCATAATCGTGGCTGGATTAGAATTGACCAAGATGACGGAATAACCCTCTTCCTTTAATGCCTTGCAAGCCTGGGTGCCTGAGTAATCGAATTCACAGCCCTGGCTGATAATAATAGGACCTGAGCCGATTATCAAGATTTTATGAATGTCTGTCCGTTTTGGCATTGTTTCTCCTTCTTAAATATAATAGGTCATATAGGTTTTATAAGTCTTATGAATTCATTGAATAGATGTTTGGCATCGTGGGGACCTGGAGATGCCTCCGGGTGGTATTGAACAGAAAAGATAGGCAATCTCTTATGTCTCATTCCTTCAAGTGTTTGGTCATTTGGGTTGATGTGGGTAATCTCAACCTCGTCCTTGTTCAAAGAGTCAATATCCACACAAAAGCCGTGATTCTGCGAGGTAATATCTATCTTCCCAGTTTTTAAATCTTTGACCGGTTGATTTCCTCCACGATGGCCAAATTTAAGTTTGTAGGTTTTTCCACCCAAAGCTAAACCTAAAATCTGATGTCCCAAGCAGATACCGAAGATTGGGATTGGAAATTGGAAATTGGAAATTGGAAATTCGAAAATTAGTTTTTTGACTGTTTTGATGGCATAAGGCACTCCTTCAGGGTCGCCGGGTCCATTGGATAAGAAAATACCATCTGGGTTCATCGCCAGAATCTGGTCAGCAGGGGTATGAGCTGGAACGACTGTTACATTACAGCCTGTTTCTGCCAGCATCCTGAGGATATTGTATTTTATCCCATAATCAATCGCCACTACCTTAAATTTTGGATTTTGGATTTTGAATTTTGGATTTTGAATTTTCTGACAGGTAACCTCTTTAACCAGGTCTAATCCCACCAAACCAAGGGAGGCTTTTGCCTTGGCTATGAGACTTTCTTTGTCTAAATCGATGGTTGAGATAACTGCCTTCATCGCCCCCCGAGTTCTGATATGTTTGGTCAGTGCCCGGGTGTCCACACCCTCTACTCCAATAATATTATGTTCCTCTAAATACTCTGCCAGGCTCTTTTTTGCCCGCCAATTACTATAAATTCGGCTATATTCCTTGACAACAAAGCCCTCTACCTGGGGTTTGGCTGACTCAATATCCTCCTCATTTACCCCATAATTACCAATCAAAGGATAGGTCATAGTTACTATCTGTCCTTTATAGGATGGGTCAGTGAGGATTTCTTGATAGCCGGTCATAGAGGTATTAAAGACTATTTCACCATATCTTTCGCCTGAGCCAGCAAAAGAATTGCCTTCAAATACCCTCCCATCCTCTAAGGCAATAATTGTTTTCATTTAAACTCCTTGATGATTTTTCTAAAAGAATATCCGGCAGGAAAATCTACCTTGTCCCTTAAAGATTGTATCATAAAGCAGGAATAAATGCAAGAAATTTATTACACGCACATCAATTCTAATTTTAGACAGGATTACAGGATAAACAGGATTTTTTACAATCGCGGTTTATGTTTACTGTGGAGAAAATGTTTTCTTCCACCGTTTTGAGCGTTTGCGTTAGAAATTCCGTATCCTATAACCCTTAACAATACATTTTATTAATCCTGCTTAATCCTGTCAATCCTGTCAAAAAGTCAAAATGAGAATTGCTGGCCCTCGATGGGTGCGTGTAAAATTTGTGGGTAACACTTTACTATTTGAACCAGATCGGATTTTACCCTTTATGTTGTGCCATATGACACATACTATAT
>SBAY01000079.1 GCA_005239945.1 Nitrospira sp. | reverse complement strand
CTTAAATTATCCAAAATGGGCTATTTTTCGTTATCGCCTACATATGAAAAAAACTTTGTTAAAAAAACAACATCTTGCAAGTTTGTATTACAGATTAATTTTTAATTATCTTAATACTTTCTGCAAATCTTATCGAGTTTCTCCATAAAGGTATTGTTTTCTTGCTCAGTACCTACTGTTACCCGCAGGCAGTTAGGTATATCTTCGGTTAAATTACGGATTAACACCCCTTCTTCAACCAGCTCTGAAAAAATCGTATTTGCCGGAACATTAGTAGTTTTAAATAAAATAAAATTGGCATCACTTGGATAAGGAATAATTCCATTGATTTTTTTAAGAAATAGGTATAATCGTTCTCGCTGTGTTATTATTTGATTAATCTGTGGTTGCAAGAGGTATCTAAAATTTTCCATCACACAACCAGCCACAATTTGTGAGAATGAATTTAGATTATAAGGAAGTTTTACCTTAAATAGTGCCTTGACTAATTCAGGATGGGCAACTAAATACCCACATCTTAATCCAGCTAATCCAAATGCCTTAGAAAATGTCCTTAAAATTATCACTTGTGGGTAACTATCGATTACCGAAAGAAAGGTTTCCTTTGAAAACTCAAAATAGGCCTCGTCAATGACTATTAACCCTTCTGCCTCTTCAACAATCCTTAACATCTTTTCCTTTGAAAAGCAATTTCCAGTCGGATTATTGGGATAGGCAAGAAAGATGATGGAGTCTGCATCTGCGGTTGCGAGAATTACTTCATCATCCAATTCGAACTCGTTACTTAAAGGTATGCCTACCGGCTTAGAGTTAGCCACCTGGGCTAAGATTTTATACATAGCAAAAGTTGGGGTAGGAAATATCACCTGGTTGCTTTTAAAGGTAAGCAGGATGTTTAATATGAGTTCATCCGAACCATTGCCGACCATTATCTCCTCTTTATCTATTCCAAGGTATGAGGCGATAGATTTGCGCAAATCATTTGAAAGTGGGTCGGGATAGCGATTAAAACCACCAACTTTTTCCTTAACCAATTCCTTTATTTCCTCAGGCAAATCATAGGGATTTTCCATGGCATCTAATTTAACAGAACAGGGGATATCAGGAATTTCATAAGGTCTTAAAGATTTTATATTTTCTTTCACTAACGATTCAATAGCCAAAAATTTTTCTCCTTTATAAGCGTTTAACCGTCAGCCATCAACGGTTTAGCTGTCAAGCATCTTTCTGTTTCGTTACCTCTTTAATTTTTTCGATTATCTTATTTGCTATAGCCAAAGATTCCTCTATCTCTTCTCTGGGATAATCTACAGCTGGTCCTGGAGGGTACCGCTCTTCAATATAATAGGTTGTAATTTTTCGGGCAAAATCAAGATAGACTTCAAAGGTAGGCTCAAAGACCACTGCCTCTGTAACCAACTTCTCCAGATCATGAATCTTCTCAAGACGCCAACCATTAAAGAGTAAGAAACCTTTTAAATATTTCTCTATGGCCTGTTGGATAAGCATAGCGATAGTGTCTGTGTAGTGTCCACTTTCAAAGAGAATCTCTGCCCCTTCAATATCATGTTTTCCTTTATCAAACCATTCTTCAACAATCTTGGTTCTATCTGACATATAGCACCTCCCCCTTCTCTAATATCTCACTTACAAAATCATCCCCTAATAAAAGTCTTTCTTCCACTTCTGCTGGAGTATAAATAAGTGGAGAAAAAACCATTTTCCTCTTTGGGTCATAAACCAATCTTTTGACTTCCACAAAGCGGTCTCTTCTCTCTTTGTCGGTCTGCTTAATGACAAATATATCTATATCACTATTGGAAGATGGCTCACCATAAGCATAGGAACCAAACAGGATAACCTTCTCGGGTTGATATTCCTTTTTAATCTTTTCCGTAATTTGGTTAATAATTTTTCTTGCCTCTTTATCCTTTACCATTTTTTTCTGCTCTTTGTGTGCTTCAAATTTTTATACCTTAACGGTTAAAATCTGCTTGATTTCTTCTATAAGTTTTTCAGCCGGAACTGTTTTTTGCCCTATCCTTGCCTTTAAATAATCTTTACGTACCTCGACATCTATTTTTTCTTCCTTGAGTACTCCTAAATTTTTGATTGTAACCTGGTTATTCGAGAATTCATCAGGACCAATTATCACCGCTATTGGAATCGAACACCTATCGGCATACTCGAGTTGTTTGCCTATCTTTTTTTGTGTGCCGAGGTAGAGGGCTGTATTTATACCTTCCTTCCTGAGACGATGACTAATCTTTAGATATTCAACCATTTTTTCCTTGAGCATAACCGTAACCAGAACATCTGCGGTAGAGGATTTGCTTTCCATTGGGGAGCATTTCTTTAAGGCGGCAAAAAGTCGGTCTATGCCTATAGAAGCGCCTATAGCCGGTATATTTTCACCTGTAGGACGCTTTATTAATTGGTCATAACGACCTCCTGCCATAACGCTGCCAAATTCTCTAGCCTCAAGGAGAATTGCTTCATAGACGGTTCCTGTGTAATAATTAAGTCCTCGCGCTATGCTTAAATCAACGATAACCATTTCATCGGGAATCTCAAACTCATCAAGATATTGACTGATTTCTTTAAGCTCCCTTAATCCCTCTTCAACATTGGGGACACCTTTGAAGAGTTCAGTCATTGAGGCTATGGCTTCCTTTCGAGTCCCCTGGGGGAGTAAAAGAAAATCCTCAATCTTTGAAATTTGAGATTTGTCAAGATTAACCCCTTCTATTTTATCTCCTGATTTATCGATTCTCCCTGGTCCTAATTCTTGCTTAACTGCAGAAAACCCTTGTTTTTCTAATTTATCGAGAACCTTAAATACATCCTGGCTTTTATTTTCAGGGATGCCGGCATAGGTAATTAAATTATTTAGAATCTTTCTATTGCTAAATCTTATTTGAAAATTCGGTAAGGAAAGGGCACCAAGGGAATCACACATAGCTAAAATAATCTCTACATCAGCCATCATTTCATTTGTGCCCACAGTGTCAATATCAAATTGAATAAATTCCCGAAATCTACCCACATCAGGTTTATCGAATCTCCAGACAGGTTGAATCTGATACCGCTTAAACGGTAGGGGAAGATTTGGATATTGACCAATAACGCGTGAAAGGGGAACCGTTAAATCAAATCTTAAGCCTACTTCGTTTTCTTCTTTATCAATGAAGGAATATATTTGCTTATTGATTTCCTCCCCTCCCGAACTGAGCAATGTTTCTTTATATTCAAGGGCAGGGGTAGCCAGTGGCATAAAACCATACGACTCATATACCTTTTTTATGCAAGAAATTATCTTTTCTCTCGCAATTATCTCTTCAGGCATATAATCACGGAATCCACGCAAAGGCTTAGCCTTTTTTGTAGGTCGAGTAGACATATTCAACAACCTCCTTTTAATTGCTTAATGCCCCTCACAGAACCGTGCTTGAGGTTTTCCCTCACACGGCTCTTCGGTAATACAT
>SBAY01000196.1 GCA_005239945.1 Nitrospira sp. | reverse complement strand
TCAATAACTTATATTATATCATAGCATGGAGGAAAAGTCAAGGAAAATTTTCACATAACCTATTAAAAATCAATAGGTTATGAATTTTGCAGAAGGCTCCTATAATCTTAATTAAGGAGGATTTTCTATGTTTAAAGAAATAAAACAGGAGACCCAGTCAAAAAAAGATATCGAGTCTCTGTTTTCTGCCACTGACATGGCGACTAACTTTTCCGCCATCAGTATTGGGTTGGTTTCTCCTGAAACGATTCGTGCCTGGTCCTATGATAAGGTAAAGAAGCCGGAAACAATAAACTACCGCACCTTTAGACCTGAACGAGATGGGTTATTTTGTGAGCGGATATTTGGACCAAATAAAGACTGGGAATGTTTTTGTGGTAAATATAAAAGTATGCGATACAAAGGGGTTATTTGTGAGAGATGCGGTGTAGAAGTAACTCATTCTGAGGTTCGAAGACAACGAATGGGACACATCGAACTGATTACCCCTGTATCCCATATCTGGTATTTTAAGCGTGTTCCATCGCCAATGGCACTGGCCTTGAATATATCTATAAGGGACCTGGAACGGGTCCTTTATTATGAAGGATACATTGTTCTTGAGGTAGGCGAGAATATTCCCCTTGAAAAGAAAGATGTCCTTAGTGAAGACGAATATAGGGGTTTGCGCGAGAAATATGGTAGTGGCTTTGAAGTTGGTATGGGCGCAGAGGCAATCAAGAAATTATTAAAAGAGATTGATGTTAATGACGAGGTAGAAAATTTACGATTAGAAATGGAGGAAGAGGCATCTCATCAGAAAAAACGCAAGATTATCAGACGACTTGAGGTATTAGAGGCCTTTTTGAAAAGTGGAAATAAACTCGAATGGATGATTTTAGATGTTATCCCGGTTATCCCACCTGAACTACGACCAATGGTTCAATTAGATGGTGGTAGATTTGCTACCTCTGATTTGAATGACCTATATCGGCGGGTAATAAATCGGAATAATCGATTAGAGCGGTTGATGGCATTAAAGGCACCCGATATAATTATTCGCAATGAAAAAAGGATGATGCAGGAGGCGGTTGATGCCCTGTTCGATAATGGAAGAAGGGGACGACCTGTGCGCGGCACAGGCAATAGACCTCTAAAATCCTTATCGGATATGCTTAAAGGCAAACAGGGCAGATTTCGCCAGAATCTCTTAGGAAAACGGGTTGATTATTCAGGCCGGTCGGTTATTGTTGTTGATCCCACCTTGAAATTACACCAGTGTGGTCTGCCCAAAAAGATGGCTCTGGAGTTATTTAAACCTTTTATTATGCATAGATTGGTAGCCGATAATTTAGCTCACAATATCAAAAGTGCTAAACGGATGGTGGAACGAGAAAGTTCAGATGTCTGGGATGTTTTAGAAGAGGTTATTCAGGATCACCCGGTTCTTCTGAATCGTGCTCCAACCTTGCATCGTGCCGGTATCCAGGCTTTTATACCTACTTTAATCGAAGGGGATGCTATCAAGATTCATCCCCTGGTTTGTACGGCATTTAATGCCGACTTTGACGGTGACCAGATGGCGGTTCATGTCCCTTTATCGATTGAAGCACAAATAGAAAGCCAACTCTTAATGCTGGCGGCTTATAACCTTTTGTCACCGGCTAATGGAGGCCCCCTGGTTACCCCTACTCAGGATATTATTCTGGGACTATGTTATCTAACCAAGGAAAAACCAAATGACCTGGGACAGGGCAAAATGTTTTCCAGTATAAATGAAGCTTTGATGGCTCATGAAGAAGGATTGGTAAGTCTAAATGCCATGGTCTCTATCTCTCGAAATGGGCAAAAATTACAGACGACTATCGGCCGCTGTATATTTAATGAGTGCCTGCCGGAAGAACTCCAGTTTATCAATAATAAGATAGACAAGAAAAAAATAGGGCAAATAGTTATAGATGCCTATCGTAAATGTGGCATGACTAAAACAATAGCCTTATTGGATAAGTTAAAACAACTTGGTTTCTATTATGCCACTATCTCGGGTGCTTCCATTGGCATAGATGACATTAAAACCCCTGACCAAAAGGCAGAATTATTAAAAGAAAGTTATAAAGAGGTAGAAAAAATCATGGACCAATATCAGAAGGGGGTTATCACCGAGGAAGAAAGATATAATAAGGTGGTAGATTTGTGGACCTATGTCTCTGACGAGGTGGCCAGGGCAATGTATGACCAATTAAGTAAGGATATGGATGGGTTTAATTCTGTCTATATGATGATTGATTCAGGGGCAAGGGGAAGTAAACAGCAGGTTCGGCAATTAGCCGGGATGCGTGGACTTATGGCTAAACCATCAGGGGAAATAATAGAATTACCCATTACCTCTAATTTCAGGGAGGGTCTGACAGTTCTGGAATATTTTATCTCCACCCACGGTGCCAGAAAAGGATTGGCCGATACGGCGTTAAAAACCGCAGATGCAGGTTATTTGACCCGGAGATTGGTCGATGTATGCCAGGATGTGATTATCAATATCGATGATTGTAATACGATTAACGGCGTAGTCGTCGAGGCAATCAAGGAAGGGGATGAAATCATAGAGTCGTTGGGTGACCGTATCTTAGGAAGAATATCCTTAGATGATGTGGTCAATCCTATGAGCGGTGAGGTAATAATAAAGGCAAATGAGGAGATAACCGAGGATCTGGCACAGGCCATAGAAGAGGCAGAAATCGACCGAATAAGGATTCGGTCAGTGCTTACCTGCGAGGCTCCAAGAGGTGTTTGTGCTAAATGCTATGGTCGAAATTTAGCTACCGGGAAATTAGTTGATATTGGCGAGGCAATCGGTATTATTGCCGCCCAATCCGTTGGAGAACCCGGGACACAGTTAACTATGAGAACCTTTCATATTGGAGGAACGGCCTACCGTCAAATCGAGGAGCGAGAGATTAAATTACCCCATGAGGTTGAAATTGTCGAGTTACCTAAACGATTGATTCAATTGAAAAATGGGATAAAGGTATCGGCCAGGGCTGGAGATTTGACCTTACGCAAGGTACTCAAGGAATACAAGTTATCTACCAAGATAAAGCCTATTGTTTTTGATGGACTGTGGGTAAATCCAGGTGATAAAATTGCCGAAATTGAGGAAGATGGGCAACTAAAGGATCTAACCACCGATGTGGCTGGAATAATTCGCCTAGAAGGTAATAAAAGGATTTTGATTGCCGCCAAGGATAGAAATATCTCTATCAAAACAGGGGGAAAAATATTCGTTGATATTGGCGATAT
Organism: Nitrospira sp.; assembly: GCA_005239945.1. Lineage (GTDB taxonomy): Bacteria > UBA9089 > CG2-30-40-21 > CG2-30-40-21 > SBAY01 > SBAY01. The sequence goes on along the minus strand of SBAY01000196.1, from coordinate 5,112 downwards.
TGTCCCGGCTAATAAATTGATTGCCGAGGTTGACCCTTATAATGAACCAATATTGAGCGAGGTGGAGGGAATCATCCAGTTTAAGGATATTATTAAGAATAGAACCATGCGCGAAGAACTTGATGAAAATACCGGTTTGTTCCGTAGGGTAGTCATCGAAGACCGTGAAGGGACACTTCAACCCCGAATATGTGTCATTCGTGAAGGCCAAGCAACGATTAATTATTTCATTCCTAATGGAGCCAGGGTAGTCGTCAATGACGGTGATGAAATTTCCGCCGGGACGGTTATTGCCAAATTCCCACAAGAACTGATTAGAACTAAAGACATCACTGGTGGATTACCACGTGTAGCCGAGTTATTCGAGGCTCGAAGACCAAAAGAACCGGCCCTGGTTACTGAAATCGATGGGGTGGTAAAATTTAAAGATGTTCGTGAAAATAAACGGGTGATTATGGTTGAGAATGAAACGACTAAAGAGATTAGAGAATATGAAGTTTCCCTGGGTAAACATCTCAAGGTTCATGAAGGGGATGAATTGTCGGCTGGGGACCAATTAACCGAAGGGCCAATTGACCCCCATGATATCTTGAAAATAAAAGGTGAACGGAAATTACAGGAATATTTACTTAATGAGATTCAAGAGGTCTATCGACTTCAGGGCGTAAATATCAATGATAAACATATCGAGGTAATTACCCGTCAGATGCTGCGTAAGCTTGAGGTTACCGATACAGGGGATACAACCTTCTTATTAGGTGAACAGGTTGACAAATTCAAATTCAACCAGATAAATGAAACCGTCAAGAGCAAGGGGAAAACCCCTGCCCAGGCAAGACCAATATTAATGGGTATTACCAAGGCTTCTCTCTCCACAGAGAGTTTTATCTCCGCGGCGTCTTTCCAGGAAACGACAAAGATTTTAACCGAAGCCGCCATACAGGGTAAGGTAGACCACTTATATGGATTGAAAGAGAATGTAGTCATCGGACGACTTATTCCGGCAGGAACAGGGGTGCCTATCTATAATAAGATAACAGCAGAAAGCCTGTATCAAACAGAAGAGACCGAAGAGACAGAAGAGACAGAAAATGAGTGATAAGGTTGATTAGGCTATTAGACTATTAGGCTGTTAGGGTTGAAGGTGGAAGAAAACTCCCTGAATCCTTCATATAAGTTTTATACCTGATCGCTGGCGAATAAGGCAAAATTTGAGATAAAAATAAAAAAACGAATATTTTTAAAAATTTTAGTTGACAAAATTAGACATTAATGCTATACTTTTATTTTATATTTGAATGTCTTGTAAATGTTTGAATGTGAGGGAAGTTTTAGTTATCCTATTCTTCTCTTGAAAAAAGGAGGTAAAAGAGTTTATATTTCCTCTAAATTTTTTTAAGAGTTTTTGAAATGAAGGCAGGCTATACTTTCAGCTTGCTTTTTTAATCTATGGTTTAGGCTGGTAATTGATATTTTTAAGCCAATTGCCAAAAACTAAGAATCTATTCGAAGAGTTGGGAGTCCGAGCTTGTTCGGAAAATATCCTCAACAAGTTGAGGCTTGCATCGTTTTTTGGATAAGTACTAAGGAGAAAAATATGCCGACGGTAAATCAATTAGTTAGATTTGGGAGAAAGAAAATAGTGGTCAAGAAAAAGACTCCGGCATTAGCTGGTTGCCCTCAGGCTAAAGGGGTATGTACCAGGGTTTATACAACTACACCCAAAAAACCAAATTCCGCTTTGAGAAAGGTAGCCAGGGTAAGATTGTCTAACCGTGCCGAAGTAACCGCTTATATCCCAGGCATTGGACATAATCTCCAGGAACATTCAGTAGTCTTGATTCGTGGCGGTAGAGTAAAAGATTTGCCAGGCGTTCGCTACCATATCATTCGGGGAACATTAGATACATTAGGGGTAGAAAGTAGAAGACGCTCCAGGTCGAAATATGGAAGTAAAATACCTAAAGAGGGAGCAAAAGAGGGGAAGAAGTGAAAATTAAAAATTAAAAGTTGAAAATTAAGGAGTTTTAATTCCTGAATTTTAATTTTTAACTTTTAATTTTTAATTAATCAACAAGGAGTAATTTTATGCCAAGGAAAGGACCGGTAAAAAAAAGGCAGGTAATTCCAGACCCAATATATAACAGTCAAATGGTCAGTAAATTTATCAATATGATTTTAAGACGAGGGAAAAAATCGATTGCCCAGAGAATAGTTTATAATGCCTTTGAACTGATAGAAAAAAAGACAAAAGAAGATCCTTTATTGGTTTTTAAAAAGGCACTGAATAATGCCCGACCACATGTAGCTGTAAAATCAAGACGGGTTGGTGGGGCAACATATCAGGTGCCAACCGAGGTTCCGGAATCGCGTGGAATCATCTTAGCCATGCGTTGGCTTATCTCCTTTGCCAAGACACAAAAAGGTAAATCGATGCAGGAAAAATTGGCTCAGGAGATATTAAATGCACTAAATAATACAGGTGCGGTGATTAAAAAACGGGAAGATACCCATAAAATGGCCGAGGCCAATAAAGCCTTCGCTCATTATAAATGGTAAAAAGAAACTTACTGTTGGAGTAAAAAACACAGTTGGCTTAAAGAAGAGGAGGAAAAACAATAAATTATTATGGCACAGACAATGGTTAAAGAAAAAGAGGCAAAGATTATGAGGAGTATGGGGAGAAAAATCTCATTTGAAAGGATAAGAAATATTGGGCTTATGGCTCATATAGACGCAGGTAAAACTACTACTACCGAGCGAATCCTGTTTCATACGGGCAAAATACATAAATGGGGTGAGATAGACGAAGGAACAACCATCATGGATTGGATGGAACAGGAACAAAAAAGAGGTATTACGATTACCTCTGCGGCGACTACCTGCTCATGGCGTGGGCATGAGATTAATATCATCGATACCCCAGGACATGTTGACTTTACTATCGAGGTAGAACGTTCATTAAGGGTACTTGATGGGGTAATTGCGGTTTTTTGTTCGGTAGGGGGTGTAGAACCACAATCAGAAACGGTCTGGCGACAGGCAGATAGGTATAATGTCCCCAGAATTGCCTTTGTCAATAAAATAGATAAGGTAGGTGCAGATGTCAACGGTGTGATTTTAAAGATGAAGGAAAGATTAGGGGCTAATGCCGTAGCCATCCAATTGCCCATAATAACCAAGGAAAATAACTTTATAGGTATTATTGATATAATCAAGATGAAGGCTATTTTCTGGACAATGATTGAAAACAAGGAAGAAGTTTTCGAAGAAAGAGAAATTCCCCAAGAATGGCAGAAAATATCATTAGAAACTCATCATAATTTAGTAGAAGCAATTGCTGAGGTTGATGAGAAATTGATGGAAAAATACATTCTGGATGAGGCAGCTATCACGATTGAGGAGATTAAAGAAGCCCTCCGCAAGGCAACTATTGCGGGATTGATTTTTCCTGTCCTGTGTGGTTCGTCAAAAAATAATAAGGGTATAAAATTACTTCTGGATGCCGTGGTAGATTATTTACCTTCTCCTATCGATAAGCCGCCGGTCAATGGCATCAATCCAAAAACAGGCCAGCAGGAAGAACGGATTGCCTCAGATGATGAACCGTTTTCTGCCTTATGTTTCAAGATTTGTGCTGACCCTTATGTCGGTAATTTGACTTATATCCGAGTCTATTCAGGGTTTCTTAATGCTGGGGACGCCGTTTATAATTCCAGTACAGATAAAAATGAGCGGATCGGCCGAATCCTGCAAATGCATGCCAATAAACGAACAGATATCGACCGAATTTGTGCCGGTGATATAGGTGCAGTGGTCGGATTAAAGGATGTAACTACAGGAAATACACTTTGTGATAAGAAATATCCCGTTGTTTTAGAGTCAATACACTTTCCGGAGCCGGTTATTTCAGTAGCTATAGAACCTAAAACAAAACAGGATGAAGAAAAATTAGGGGTAGTTCTGAATTGTTTGGCACAGGAAGACCCTTCTTTTAAAAGGTCTTCCAATCCTGATACCGGACAAACACTTATCTCCGGTATGGGAGAATTACATTTAGAGGTTCTTATAGAACGGATGAAATTAGAGTTTGGATTAGAGGTGACGGTAAGTGCACCCCAGGTTGCCTATCGAGAAACTATCAAGGGACATGCTGAGGTAGAAGGAAAATATATTCGTCAGAGCGGTGGTCGAGGACAGTATGGACATGTCTGGTTAAACATAGAACCTGTAGAACCAGGAACTGGCCTTGAATTCGTGAATAAGATTGTTGGCGGAACGATACCCAAGGAATATATCCCGGCCGTGAAAAAAGGTATCGAAGAGGCTATGTCAAATGGTGTTTTAGCCGGGTATCCCATCGTCGATGTCAAGGCAACCCTTTTCGATGGTTCTTACCACGAGGTTGACTCGTCGGAGATTGCCTTTAAAAATGCCGCTTACCAGGCATTCCTCGCTGGGGTTAAAAAAGCACATCCTGTTCTTTTGGAACCGATGATGCGTTTAGAAATATTAGTTCCCCAGGAATATATGGGTGATATAATTGGAGATATCAATTCAAGAAGGGCTAATATCTTAGAGATGGAACTAAAGGGCACTTCACAAATAATTCGTGGTATGGTTCCTTTAGCTGAGATGTTTGGTTATGCTACTTCCATACGCTCATTGAGCCAGGGAAGAGCCAGTTATACAATGGAATTTGCCTATTACGCGGAGGTTCCTAAGGATATTGCAGAGAAAATTATCTCTAAAATATATGGCAATTCTAAGTAAATTTTGGATTTTCGATTTTGGATTGCGGATTGAAATCTTTCCTCAATCCAAAATCCTCAATCCAAAATCCAAAATTAAAGAAGGAGGTATTTAAAAAAAATGGCAAAGCAAAAATTTGAGCGAACAAAGCCACATTTGAATGTAGGGACGATTGGTCATATCGACCATGGTAAGACAACCTTGACATCAACACTTACCAAACTTTTAGCCTTAGAAGGAGGGGCGGCTTTTCGGGCATTCGAGAGTATCGATAATGCACCAGAGGAGCGGGAGCGAGGGATAACTATCGCTATCGCCCATGTAGAATATCAGACAAAAGATAGGCATTATGCTCATATA